>CAJUOO010000080.1 GCA_910588535.1 uncultured Lachnospiraceae bacterium
GATATGTCACAGGGACGGCGATCGATAGATTTTGATTTTTCTGTATCAATGTCTGTAGACGTTTCTCCTCAGAAACTTGGACATCCACCGTATAGACATAACGAATATCATTTTTCTTTCTTGCGTCTATTGATTTTTTTACAAGTACATATTCCCTACATTCCTTGATATGCAGGATTTTGCATATCTCACGCTTCACATCCTCCATGGTATGTTTAGGAGGGAGCTTTATTTGCTGTATGCGAATGGTCATACTATGTATTCTCCTTTTCCTGTTTCTCTCTGCGCTGTTCTTGTGCTAACTCCCATCTGCCTGCTTTAGCAGGCAATCAGGATATCTTTTCTGCCACACGTTTGCCGGCAAGATATCCACTTGCCCACGCCCACTGAAGATTATAGCCACCACACGCGCCATCTACATCCAACAGCTCACCAGCAAGGTACAGCCCTTTTGTCTTTTTTGATTCCATGGTAGATGGATCGATCTCTGTGAGAGGCACACCGCCCGCACAGACTTGACAATGATCAAATCCCTTCGTCCCTGTGATAGTAGATGAAAAACACTTTATTCTCCTAGCAAGCTCTTTTTCATTCTCCGTTATGGAATGAAATTCATCGGCAAGCTTTTCGTTCAGTATACCAATCAGCACTTCTCTTGTTCGGATTCCCTTTTGTGTCTGTCGTTCTATCAAGTCTTCTAATTCCTGCACTGTGAGATTAGGACAAAAATCCAACTCTGCTGTCACATAACGCTTTTGATAAAGTGCCTCCGAGGCGTAGCGGCTAACCTGAAACGCAGGGATTCCCGATATTCCATATTCCGTTAGCTGCAGTTCCCCGACATCTGACGCAAGCTCTTTTCCATCTGCATATAAAGTGATTCTTCCCTCCGCGCGCACCCCGGACAACCTATGAAAACAAGATTCCTTTGCCATCAAGGGAACAAGTGCGGGCAGCGGCGGATAGATAGAATGTCCAAACATGCGGGCAAGCATATAGCCGCTGCCATCTGAGCCTGTTTTCTCTGCCGCCTGAGAGCCCGCTGCCAAGATCAGTGCCTTCCCAAGATAACACTCATTCCTTGTCTCGCAGCAAAAGCATGCCCTCTTTTCATCCCTGTACAGTTTTACTGTCTCAGCGCGGTAATAGACGGTTATGCCAAGATGAAACAGCTCAGATTTGAGTACTCTCAACACGGATGCCGCCTGATTGGACCAAGGATAGATACCTCCATTTCGCTCTCTTATCACCAAACCCAGATCCTGAAAAAATGCGATGGTATCATCCTCAGTAAAATTACTTATTACTTGCCATGCTATCTGCCCATGATGGCTTCTATAATATTCTGGGCGCTGTATCTGATTGGTGAGATTACAGCGCCCATTTCCTGTGATCAGAAGCTTTCTTCCAATCTTATCTGTATGCTCCAGCAAAGCGACCTTCACTCCCTGCCGCGCTGCGCTGATCGCCGCCATAAGCCCAGATGCTCCCGCGCCGACAATAAGCAGATCGTGAAAATGCTCTGTTTCTTTTCTCTTCAATGTTATGCTCCTTTTCTGTCAGGTGCTGTAAGTTTCCAGAAAATGGTACAGCTCCTCGACAGTCTCAATATATTTTCCCGCCAGAATCTCTCTTTGAAGCTTTTCTGGCAGATCGACAAACTTTAATTCTGTGTAGGCATACAGAGTATCATCTTCCGTCTGATAGACAACGATACGCCCCATCTGCACATCCAGATAAAATTGAGCCGCATTTTCATTCCGATAGTAGGTTTTGCGAAGCACCACCTCATCCTTTGAAAAGCTTGTCAGCTCATAGCTGATAAGTCCTCTGTCCTTCTCTGCCTGTGGCATATCATCCATATAGGCTTGAATATACTCCATAAGCTTTTTTCTGTCATAGCCCAAAAGCTCCACAGGAGGTTCCTTGGGCTCCCGCATAAGACTGTTGTCATTCAGGGAATATTCCTCCAATATATAGGAGGTCTTTCTGGTAATAATACTCTCGCTGGCGCTGACCGCTCCCAATATCTCCGGCTCTGCATCGGCGAGATACAGATTATTCTTTTCCTGATCGGCGATGCGCTTCTGTGTGATCTGGTAGCTGGCGTAATAGACACCAGAAAAGAGAACTCCCAAAACCAGAAAACAGATAATATACATTTTCTTCATGAACCTCACTCCTTTATGTATATTATCTGCCAGATTTTTCTACTTTATTCAGTCATTGTCACAAGATTTCTACATTAAATGAAGAATCTTTAGAATCCTTAAAAGTGTACCGCCCATTGGGATAGAGCGGAAGTCCTCTTCCTTCAGACAGCGGAATACCAACAGCAAAATAAAATAGAGCAATATTCCTACTACAATAGAAAGAAGAAGCGGCAGAAGTGTGTCCTTTATCAAGGAATTCAATCCATAATAGACACCAAGCACCGCAGCACCCATAATGATGGAGGCGATCACTGGAAATAAAAAGGTGCGAACATATTCCTGCCTGTAGGCGAGCGCTGTGCGGATGGCTATCGCATTTAAGATACAGATAAATAATGCAAATAATATATAGGAGACCAACACTCCATAAATACTGGTATTGACAATTCCCACCAACAGAGCCAGCACTAGAAGATGCGCCCCCAGAGCGATAGCAGCATGAAGCACAGGCTTTCTCATCTGATCAATACCTTGAAGCACAGCATTTGTGATGGTTGACAGAGAGTAAAATACTACTGCTAATGAGCCATAGCGGAGCAAATTGACATCCACATCACTCACATTGTCAAATAACAGCACCAAAACAGGACGTGCCAACACACTTAATCCAACGGCAGAAGGAATCGCGATCAACATAGTAAAGCGAATAGCATGATGAATCTTATTGACAAGCCGTCCTTTATTACCTGCTGCCATCTCCTCGCTGAAATCTGGCACAATGGAGGTCGCGAGCGCTGTCGCGATAGCAACCGGCACCATAATCATTATCTTATACTTATTTGTAAAGATTCCCCATAAAGATGCTACCGCATCTTCTGACAGCTTATATCTAACCTGCATAAGACTGCTAAACAGAGCACCATCTACTGTGGTTGATACATTAAAGATCACAGAGCTTAAGATAATTGGCGCTGAGGTCATAATAAGAAGGTTTGCAAGCCTCCCATAGCTCTCCTTCCTTGTATTCTTGTCCTTGCGCATCTGCCTGTTTAACATAGGCCGGAACATAAAGTAGACAAAAATCAAGAACACAAGCCCAACTGCAGCTCCCACAAAGGTTCCCATGGTTCCGCCCGCAGCACCGTAAGCTTCCGCGTGAGAGGTCTCATTAAGTACAAGATCATATCTTTCGCCCGCAGCAAATAAGTAGGATGCAGCAAATACACTGACAATCGCATTGGCAATCGCCTCAAAAATCTGGGATATTGCCGTTGGAACCATCGTTCCCATCCCCTGAAAATATCCTCTCAATATTCCCATAATGGCAAGAATAAAGATAGTAGGACCCAGCACCTTGAGCGCATAAGCGCTCATTGGCTGGTTATTCAAGCCTCCGGCAATGTATTCTGCACCATAATAAATAATTGCACCTGTCACAGCTCCAATTAGAATGGCAAGCAGCATGGCAGCGCGGAACACACGATAAGAGTTTTTAAATCTTCCCTCTCCATTCCGCTCCGCCGTCAGCTTTGATACTGCAGTGGGAAGTCCATGATAGGACAACAGAAGCATGACGGAATACGGCTCATAGGCAAAGGAATAATACCCCATCCCCTCATCACCGATAATATTCGTCATAGGAATCCGGTAGATCAAGCCGATAATTCGGACAATCAGCCCAGCCGCAGCGAGTATGGTGCCCTGAACGATAAAATTATCCCTTCTTCTGTTGTTTCGTCTACTCATGGATCAGATCCTTTCTGGAAAATGCGCCCGGCAGCAATTCCTCTACAGAATATTCTATGATCCCTTCCTTCTCATCCTCCAGCACCACCTGTCCTTTCGGCATAAACTCTGCCATCACCTGACGGCAGATTCCACATGGATATGCTCTTGTTCCAGCCGAGCACACCACCGCAATTCTCTCAAATTCCATACATCCTTCCGAGACAGCCTTTCCTATCGCTGTGCGCTCCGCACAGATTGCCGCCCCATAAGAAGCATTTTCCACATTGCAGCCTGTAAAAACCCTTCCATCACTGCAAAGAAGCGCTGCTCCCACCCGAAATTTAGAATACGGTGCATAGGCGTGCCGCATCCCCTCCTTCGCCTTTCCCAACAGCTCCTCATTTGTCATAGTCGGTTTCCTCCTTTATTCAAGGACTATCTTGTCCTCTCTATTATCCTGAATAATGCAGACCCATGTCTTTCCTGTATTCAGCGTAATTTCATTTCCCTGAAGATCATAGTAGCGGGTAACACCAAATTCCTTATCTTTCTTCCAAGTAATATCGATAGCCTTTCCATTTGTGATAAATTTTCCTGTCCCACTTCCCGTCGTCGTGATATAGAGATAGCCATCGCCATAATCATAATAATCCACACACTGCATAATTATATTTTTGTAGGCAAGCTGTTCTCCTGTCAGCTCATCGATCTGCTTGTCTCCATACTGAAAGCGATAATACTGCTTATCCTCTGGATTATATTCAAACCAAGGCTTGTTGATCGCATAGCCCGGCGTCACCTTCTCCGCCTTCTGCCCACCTGCCAGATCGATCTCCTGATCGGTATTCTCATTAAACTGATAATGGCGCTCAAAATTCGGTTCATAGTCGGTTCTGTACTTAAACTTTGCTATTCCCTTTGCTATTCCCTCTGCGCCGATATAGGCATTGTGCGGGGCCACACGATCCTTTGTGCGGTAGAAGCAGTCCCCGTCAAGCATAAGACCATTTAAGTTGTGCACATCGCTGCTTGCCAATAAGGATTCTGCATAGATCGCCTGTCCAAAATGTGTGTAGATCGCATCAAATTCTCTTGCAAAATAGATATAATACAGACGGCAGCTCCGCACAGAGCCAATCTTATCCAGATTGTCATAATCCTCAAAAATACCCATCAGGCGTGTCAGTCCACCTTCCACAGGCGCTTCATAGACCACTCCTGCCTGCTCTATCCCACTCTGAGGAACAGCATCAATAATATTATTCAACATCACCGCAACCGGCCTGCGATTTCCAATCTTTTCATCCACCCACTCACCGGTAAGGCGGCTTCTCACCTTTCCCTCATGAGATTCCTCCGTTGTGGGCGGCTCTGTCTGTAACTCCTGTGTAGTGGTCATCTCCTCCGTCTGCTTTGCTGTGGTGGTGATCTCCTCTATCACTGGCTTAGTTCCCTGTTTTCCACATCCTCCTATGCTCATCACAGATGCTGCAGCAAAAAAAATTGCTGTAAAGAAAATTGCTGTATATTTTTTCATATTGACTCCTTATTCTGATTGTAATTCTATTGTTGTCTTGTCGTCAATGATTCTATCACTCTATTGTATCTCTGCCAATGGCAAGTCTTTCCAAGATCGCTCTCTGCTTCTGCTCCATAATAACCCGTTCTTCCTCCTGCATATGATCATACCCAAACAGATGCAGCATACTATGTGCTGTCAGGAAGGCAAGTTCTCTCTTTATCGAATGTCCATAGTTTTCTGCCTGCTCTAACACTTTATCTACAGATATAACAATATCTCCCAGCAAAAGCTCCCCCGTCTCAGGATGAAAATAATCCTCCACACAGTCCTCCACCAGAGAAAAATCTGCGGGAGAAGAGTACTCTACCATGGGAAAGGAGAGCACATCCGTCGGCATATCCATACCCCGCTGTTCTTTGTTGATCTCTTGTATGGCTTCGTTGTCGGTAAGCAGCACATTAAGCGAAATATCATATGGACAATTCTCGCTGTCAAGAGCTTCCTTCACGACAGCTTCAATAATCTCCCTATCTTTGACAGGAAGCCTGTTCTCTGTTTCATATTCTATCTCTATCGTCATTTCCTCTCTCCTGTGCTTTCTCAGCCTCTGCCCAAAATGCGGTTATAAAAATCACTTAGTGCTGTGATATCCTGCTGTGTGAGCCCGGACAACAAAAATGCACCAGAATCTTCCCTTTTCTTAAAGGCTCTGGCAATCATGCCCTCCATATCTTCATTCAGATTCTTCTTTCGATTCTGTTCCATCATCGTCACAATAGTATCTGAGATCATAACTATCGCGGCCTCCTTGCTGGATGGCGTTTTTCTGTCAGGATTATGCTCCTTGATAATGTCCTGTACAGAAGCAGGAATCCGGTATTTTTTGCAGATGCCAAGACTTTCCTGCACATCATCCTCCCCCATTCCCTTTCCGATCTCGTGGTAGAGTCCCCCTGCCTCCGCGAGCAGGGTATCTGCCCCAATCCCAGCAGCAGCCTGAGAAGAAAGTCTTGCCACCAGACGAGAATGTTTGTAGAATATCGGTTCTCTCTCGCTAAATTCTGCCATTGCCGGAAATTCTGCCGCCACAGCAGTGCTAAGGCTCACGGTGCCCGGCATACGGATTCCTCCCTCCATCAAAAATGGAAGACAGCAGATAACTGGCAAAAGCTGCAAAGCACCGCCAATTGCGCTGTAAAGCAAATCCACAGTCTGAAGCTGTGCGTAGGCATAGTACGAAATAACAAGATTGATCACTACATAGCCGACAAAGAAGCTCACCGCTCCTGCCAGATAGCCCTTTACTCCCTTTTTTCCTGAAAACACACAGATTCCAAGCAGACCAGCAGCAAGGTATAATAATATCACCTCCGCCGGATCGGCACAGATCAGAGCGGATACCACACTGTAGAAAATCAAGCCAACTACTCCCGCCTCGCTTCCCGCCAAGCAGCCAATTAAAATCGGTACAGAGAGCACAGGGCGCATAAGCCCCTCCGCCGGATACGATACCATCACGATAAGAAGCTCATAAAAATGCAAGCCAAGCAGCCAAAAGAATTTTTTCGGTATAACGTCCGACAAGCGATAGACAAAGATACCGCCAAGCAGCAAGAACATGCCTGCCGCTGCTCCCAGCTCACTCCACCACAGCTCATATCGCCATGCCGCTATTGCCAAAAATATAATATCAAAAACCAGCATGCCGCCCACAAAGAACAGCAGCTTCCCCCTCTGCTTACCTGTGCCTGTTTGTTCTGTTATCTCTTTCATAACCTGCCCTCTGCCTCTTTCTTTCGTCTTTATTTATACGACTCTCATAGTCTTCATATGCCTTCACAATTTTCTGTACCAGTGGATGGCGCACCACATCTTGACTTGTCATATAACAGAACCCTATATCTTCCACCTTATCAAGCACTCGAATCGCCACATCAAGCCCAGACTGCGTTCCTTGAGGCAGATCCTTCTGTGACTGATCTCCGGTGATAATCACCTTAGAACCAAAACCAATACGAGTGAGAAACATCTTCATCTGCGCAGGGGTAGTGTTCTGTGCCTCATCCAGTATGATATAGGCATTGTCCAAGGTGCGCCCTCTCATATAGGCAAGCGGAGCCACCTCAATCAATCCCTTCTCTGTATTATGCAGAAAGCTCTCCGGCCCCATAATCTGGTACAGGGCATCATACAACGGCCTTAGATAAGGGTCCACCTTGCTCTGCAGATCGCCCGGAAGAAAGCCAAGCTTCTCTCCCGCCTCAATAGCTGGGCGAGTGAGGATAATTCTTCCCACCTCATTATTCTTAAATGCCTGAATTGCCATGGCCATGGCAAGATAAGTCTTTCCGGTTCCCGCAGGGCCAATGCCAAACACGATCATCTTCTCGCGAATGGTGTCCACATACTGCTTCTGTCCAAGAGTCTTGGGCTTGATAGGCTTTCCTTGTATTGTCCTTGCAATCGTGTCCTTATCGACCTCCAGAAGAACATCTTCCTTATCTTCCATAGTCATAGCAAGCGCATAGTCAACATTCTGCTCCGTAATCGTATTCCCTCGTCTCGCAAGCTCCAAAAGCTGAAGCAGCACACTGTGGGCACGCTTGACATACAGCTCCGTCCCAATCAACTTAAGCTGAGAATCTCTCGCTATTATCGTAACATGAAACGCCCGCTCAATCTTTTTAAGATAGCGGTCGTAGTCCCCAAATACAGCCATGCCGTACTCAGAGGGAAAATCAAGTGTCATTTCCATTATGCTCATAGATTGTATCGTTCCTCTCCCCAAAAGGCACTGCCTTCCCCTGAGGACATATCACGACGATCCTCCCGGAAGCAGAGCCCATTTTTTCATCTATAGCTATTTTAACATTATTTCCTACAATTTGAACCCCCTTTTGCAATAATTTTTCAAAAAAATCATTTATATTTTTCTTAAGCACTTTCTCTGCCTCTTCTTCCGTCAGATTTTCCTGCTCATAGCAATACTCTTTATAATACCATTTTTCTAGAGAAAAGGGGAGATAGAAATTAGTACCAATGACCAGTGGATGATTCTCCGTCAGTATATCAAAATGCTCAAAGCCCGTGATGCCAGCCTTTAGAAACAATCTATTTCCCAGTATGGACACAGACCATGCATAGGCTTCCTCCCCTGTATAGATTTTCTTTTGTCCCTCAAGAGGGATCTGATCTTCATAGTACAAAATACTCTCTCCACAGATGTCCGCGTCGGCGACAGTGTACTCTGTCCTTAGCACCCCTCCTGCCTCATCCTTGATCTCCACGCTCCCAGATACCAATATATCTCCCTTCGCCACCACATCCCCCTGCTTGACAAGTGGTGTCCCGCTTCTTGTCACAATCGAAGTGATGCGGCAATCTTTGTCCGCCACAATATTGCAGTACCCACTCTCCTCCCTCTCCTGCCAGTTATTAAAATTTTCCTCCACCTGAATCATCAGCCTTGTGCCAGATATGGAGGCTGACACCCAGATAATATCACTGTACTTGCTGCGCAACAGCTTCTCTATTCTATCACAGTCCACCTGATCCCGTCTCATGCCGTGAACAATCTGCTCGGAGGACAGATAATCCAAAAGCACCTGCTCGGTATAAGAATAATTTCCCTCAATATGAATATCCCAGATAAACAAAGAAAGCAGATACACACAGACAAACGCCGCCGCTATCCCGACAAAAAAAGCTTTGCGAAAACGATATTTATGTAAAAAAAAAGGAAATCCATACCGCTTTTTAATGATAATTCGGGTTCTGGTTTTCCGTATCACAGGCTTGAGCCTTCTAAAATCCTTGATGGAGATATAACATTCATATCCTTCAGATGTATTACAAAGATTCCAAAGCTCAATTTGATGTACATTACAGATATTAAAAAAACGTTCTGGGGAACCGCTTTTAATCAAAATAAGCAGATAGCCCCTTATACGAGTAAAACGCCATGCTCTCATACTACCACGCCCCTTTGAAAATCATTCATACTTAAAATCTGTAAGATAACCTGTTATCTTCATCTCATCGCCCGTGTAATATTCAATATGCAGTCGTTTTCCTGTAATCAGGAGCTTTCCGCTCTTTGTCTGCAGTCGAATCTTGCAGTCTGTGTATTCGATAATACTTTTATAATTCTCTATATAAGCCTCATGTCGTCCCGATATTTGAATCAGGACATCCCCATATACCAAGTCCTTTGGCATTTTCAAGGCTTCTACCATACATTTGGATACCACGTTGCTCAGTTTTTCCACATAATGCCTCCGGTCCCTATATTACAATTTAATATATGAGGCATAGAACAGAAAAATTACAGCAGTCCGGCGGATTTCAGTCCTACCACCAAGAGGAAGATGGTGACGACAGATCCCACGCTGGTCCACACCACAAGCTGGCTGGCAAGCTGCTCATCGTTCTCCATCTCACCCGCCATAATCGCGCTTGACACCGCCACAGGAGAGCCAAATAATGCAACAAGTGCCGGGTACACTGTATTGTCAAATTGCAACAAATTTGACAAAGCTGCGGCAACCACAATCCCTATCACCGGGGCCGCCACAATCCTCCACACGGTTCCTATCACAATCTCCTTAAGCATCCCTCTCACCGCACTGAAGGTAAACTGTCCGCCAAGCACGATAAGCGCGAGAGGCGAAGCGATCTTAGATACATTGCCAACCGCGGTATACAGAAATGTCAGACTTCCCGACAAAGAAAATGCAAGACTCCCGTCCTCCTTGACAGGGATAAAGGAACGAATAACAAGCGCGACAAGCCCAATGCACACACCGATAATCAGCGGGTTTGTGACAATCTTTTTTAAAATATCACGAATATCAACTTTCTTCCCCTCTCCTGAAACAAACAAGGACAGTGAGATCACAGCAAGAATATTAAAAAATGGTATGGTAAATGCAGATAATATTGCCGCCACAGCCACACCTTCCGCTCCTCCCAGAGCTTCCGAGAGAGGGATTCCAATAATGGCAAAATTGGACCGAAACACACATTGTAAAATTACGCCCTTCTGTTTCTTGTCCTTAATCAATGTACACACGGTCAAAAGACCAAGGCCAAATAAAATAGCTATTATAACCAGACAATACCCCACCACATCCCAGCGGATAGCACCCAGATCGGAGATATTATAGACATTATAAAACAACATACAGGGCAGACAAACACGAAATACCAGCTTATTCGCCGTCTTAAGAAAATCAGCGCTTAAAAAACCGATGCTCTTAAGTATATAACCAAGTATAATCAAAAGAATAATCGGTATTACTGCATTGATCGCATACATAAAAACATCAAACATGTTCTCTCCCTCCTGCGCTGCCTAGCGTCTCCGTTATGATTTTATCCCCTACATTGTGAAAGATACATGCATCTCCAACCGCTCCATCGACTCTGACACGATTGAGACATACATGATTTACATTCTCAAAATACAATCCCTGACGACAGACTGTCGGATTTTCCGGCGTCATAATGATCACACCTTCCTTTGCATCCTCTGCCATCTCAAGGACAACATCCTCAATCTGAACTGACTCGATCGGCCGCTCTGGAAGCCCAAGAAAATACCCCGCTCCCCACTGTGCTCCCGATATCTTTAAAGAGCAGAAGGTAAAGTGACCCAGATACGGCGTTGTATCATCTACAGGCATGGGAGATCTGTCAAAATGTTCTGCCACATAAGCCTCGCTCCCAGCCTTATAAAACATATTTATGGTCAGAGGGGCAAGCACACGCTCCATCTGAATATTCTCAAAAGTAATCCCATCGATCACCGCTGTATTTCCCCTGCCTCTTCTTGTCTTAATTCGCAGTCCTCTGTCCGTATCGCGGAAAATACATTGTGTCACAGAGATGTCTCTCACACCACCACTCATCTCGCTCCCCAACGTCACACCACCATGTCCAAATTCCATCAGACAATTCTTTATGGTGATCTGCTCCGATGGTGTACGAAACTTTTTCCCAAATTCTGCCTTGCCAGACTTAATTGCAATACAGTCATCTCCCACTGAGATCCGACATCCTATAATCTTCACTCCCCTGCAGGACTCTGGATCACAGCCATCCGTGGTCGGTGAATCCTTTGGGCTTGTCAACAATAAGTCTACGTAAGAAATATCTCTACAGAAGAATGGATGCTGATTCCAAGAAGGTGTATTCTTAACCGTGATACCCTGAAAAGAAATGTTCCTGCAATGATTCAGAAAGATTCCTTTTGGGCGGCGTGCCACACGCTTCACTTTATGATCCACCCACCAGTCGCTGTTCTGCGCATTTTCATCAAGGATTCCCTCGCCATATACCTTTACATTCTCCACATCAATCCCCGTTATCATGCTGGCAAACAGATCATCTGGCTCACCCTCCCATGTTCCAAGATACATCTCCTCACCATCCTCCATCGGTATCCTGCCCGGAAGCACTGGATACTTATGTCGATCTGTCTCCCCCAACAAAACAGCATCTTTCTCAAGCTCCAGACGAATATCGCTCTTTAAAAATAAAGCTGTCACTAGATATCTCCCGGCTGGAATTACCACACGACCTCCCTTAGGACAGGATAGCAAGGCTGCCTGAATCGCCCCTGTATCATTATGCTGCCCATCTCCCAGTGCATAAAAATCCCGGACATTTAGTGTTACGCTGGCAGGCTCTGTTCGAAAGCTCACTTCTTCCTCCACATCAGAATATTTAATTTTTATCATGTATTCTGTATCTGGCAAAAGACCATAGAGCGAGAAAACATTCCGATCCTCGGTTCGCACTAGCTCCCCATTCAGATAGATATCATAGATTTGCAAAGCATAATAGCAACTTGGCTGATCCAGCTCAAAGCTTGCGCTGGAGGGTGAAATAAAAATCTGTTTTAACATAAATATCTTCTCCTTATTCCATAATATAACGGATGTAAAATAATGTACAAAGCAAATAGCAGCCAGTGGGATTGACAGCTAAAGGAATACAATTATTATGGCATATTGAAAAAGAAATGTATATGGATTTTTTTCATAATTTAGACAAACAATACAGATTTTTAAACAACTTATTATTAGAAAATATAACTTTTTGTAGGATGAATGTTCTTTTATCATTTTCGGAAGAGGGCCGTGTAGCCAGTCTGCTATTTTCCTCCGTCACCCCGCTCCCGCTTAGTGAAAAACGCAGCGGATACTAAGCTC
>CAJUOO010000081.1 GCA_910588535.1 uncultured Lachnospiraceae bacterium
TGTTTTGCCTAACTGATCAAAATAGTCCGGCGAACTGCCTGTGGTCCTCAAGGAACCTATTGAAAAACGCCGGCGCTTAGCGAGGTAGTTTCGAGCTTAGCATCCGCTGCGTTTTTCACTAAGCGGGAGTGGGGTGACGGAGGACCACAGGCAGTTCGCCGGACGGATCTTTCCCGAAAATGATACAGCAGATAAAATATAATGTTTACAAGAAGGTATGCTTTTTTAATTGCTATTTTCTCAATTTCATTGTATAATTGAGGTAATCCAGTCCTACACCAACTATCAGGGGGAAAAAATATGAAACAAAAAAGAAACAAAAGCTTACGAGGCTCTATCATGCTGCTTTGTTCTACTATCGTTGTTTTAACCGCATTCTTAATAGGTCTAAATGCTATTCTATCTGTCAAATCCATGTCAGGCATAGCTTTCCAAACCTACGACGATTCTGTCAACGCCGGTTATAAAAAAGAAATCAAATCTCAAGTACAAAGCGCCATGGCTATTGTACAAAGTGAATATGAAAAATTTCAGTCAGGAGAAAAAACAGAAGCGCAGGCTATGGAAGATGCAAAGGAGACGATCCGTGTTATGCGCTACAGGGACGATCAAAGCGGTTATTTCTGGATTGATGCCGTCGATTGTACACTAATTATGCATCCTGTACTATATGAACAGGAAGGAACGAATCGTTCTGATCTGACAGATCCCAATGGTGTCAAGGTGACACAACAGGTTGTAAAAGCAGGCCAGACCCCAGAGAAATGTGGTTTTACAGAATTTAGTTTCACAAAAGCCGACGGTGTGACAATCGCTCCCAAGATTGCTTTTTCTCAGCTTTTTGAGCCGTGGGGTTGGATGGTATGTACTGGCAATTATGTTGATGATATACAACGTGACACACTTGAAGTTAAGACATTTCTAGATAAAAACTATAGTTCTGTTCTGTTAAGAATCAATTCTGTCTTTGTTGGTTCTATTGCGATTTCACTTATTATTGCCTTTTTATTTGGTGCGAAGCTTGTGAAGCCTCTCAAGAAAATCCATATTTTTGCAGAACATTTGGCAAAAGGTGATATGACTACAGAAATACATATATCTCAAAGAAATGAGATTGGACAAACTGCAGATGCCTTAAACATTGCTCAGCAAAACATGCGTACATTATTATTTGATATCACAAATGTGTCAGAGGGAATTAATGTCGCGCTGGAGGCATTCGACAGCACCTTCCACAATATGCAAGGTTCCATCGATGAAGTATCAACCGCCGTGGATTCCATTGCAAGCAATGTGACCAATCAGGCTGCCTCCACCAGTGATGCGACAAATGAAGTGAACGTTATGGCTGATCGCATTAACACGACCAGCGGAGAGATCACGATTCTGGATAGCAATGCCAAGGATATGAAGCAGATCAGTGAAAATTCTATGACAACGCTAAACCGACTGATTGATATTAATAATAAGACCCGAACGAATATTGAAGCCATGCATCAGCAGACAGAGCTGACTAACCAATCTGTACAGCAGATTCAGGTCGCTGCTAACCTGATTAATGAGATCTCCGATCAGACCAGTCTTCTTGCTCTTAATGCAAGTATTGAGGCTGCAAGAGCAGGTGATTCCGGCAGAGGCTTCGCCGTTGTGGCGGATGAGATCGGCAAGCTTGCACAACAGTCTGCCTCCTCTGTAGGAGAAATTCGACATGTATTAGGTGAACTGTTAGCAAATTCTTCCCGCTCAATTGAAGTTATGAGAGAAATTAACAACTCCGTAGATATACAAGTTAGTTCACTGTCTGAGACACAGAATATCTTTACTCAACTTTATACCGAGCTGGACAGTGTTGTCAATTCCGTCCATTCCATTGACACTATAACAACTGATATGGAAAAGCAGCGGACGAATGTCACAAGTTCTCTGGAACAGCTTAATAATCTTGCACAAGATAACGCTGCTGTCACAGAGGAAACCTCAGCGATGTCCATCGGCTTAGCATCCTTGGTAAATGATGCCGGAAAGCTTGTCGAGGACCTTGATAATAAGGTTAAGATATTAATTGAGAATCTTCATAAATTTACTGTATAATTTTTATCCAATCAAGTAGGGAAGCCACTTTTCCCTACTTTTTTGTATACAATCCCACACAGCGAGAATATATCACTAAGGCAGTGCACAAACTGTGAAGCGAATAAAGGGAAATAGCCTCCTCTACTCAGCTTCATACAATCAAATAGCATAGTCTCTCCTCTCTTGTTGCGCACTTTCACGCCACTCCTATAGCACTGTTCCTTTAAATAATAACAAAAAAGGTGCCCTGTCAAAACCAAGACACCGACACCCTTTCCTTATCAAAGTCACTTTATCCTTCTATCGTCTAACATCATATCTGCTAAGTATCTCTGCATAGCTGCTGCCAGATGAATTGTACTGTGTGGAAAGGCTCTCCACATTTGCCTTTGCATTGCTCGCGATCCTTCCCGCTAAGAAATCTGCTTTCTGTGTAAAGCTTCCAGAAGCCCCCAATACTTTCTCAATGGATTCTATATCTGCAGCTTCGAATTTCTCTTTATCAATGCTAAGCTTTCCATCTTTTCCTACCTGAATACCAATAGAAGCCAGCTCATCCTTGCTCTCCGTCGCCATCTCACCCATCATTTGATAATAATAGATATTCAACGTATTATTTGTCGAGAGCAGAGAATCCATCGTGCTGTTATAGCTGCTGACCAACTTCTCCACAGTATTATTCAGTTCTTCTCTGTCTCCATCATTCTTTAACTTTTCAAAGATCGCATCTCTCCCCTCTGCTGTGAGCGCTCCTGTCTGATCGCCAAGGGTATCCGCTGCATCCTTAAGTTTCTCATAATTTTTCTTGCTCAGGCTGCTGCCTGCGCTTCCACTTTTGCCTAGTGCCGACAATAAGGTGTTGTCCGACGCGGTATTATTAAGATAGTCTAACAGAGAGCTTCGCTGTATAGGCAAGCCCGTTTTTGCAATCGACCTATCTAACATCAATGTAGTAATTCTCATGATAGTCCTCCTTTTCTGCATCAGCCGCTTTAGAAACATTCCTCAGTCCCAGAGCAGTACTCTTGATACGCTTTAACAAAATTCTGATATTTATATTTAGAAATTGGCAGTATATCTCCATTCTGCATCGATACTTCCGTGCGATGATATTGCTGCACATACTTCAGATTGATCAGATAGCCCTTATGTATCCGAAAAAAATCTGGTTTTAACTGCTCCTCCAGCCCGCTGATCTTATCATAATATTCTATCTTCTCATGTTTTAAATAGAGAATGACCTTTCGGTTGCTGCTTTCTATATAATAACTGTCATCCGCAGGCACTGCTCTAATCTGGTTGTTACTTCTTATCAGAATCTCCTTTGGCTCCATCTGTCTCCACCTCAATCACTGAAGAATCTCTTCTGCTATATTCTTTATCGGCAGAAAACAGAATTTCATTCAGAAGAATGTAGTGACTGGACAAAATTTGTTGCAACTGGACTACAAAAGAATATTAATTGGCCTATAAGTAGCCTCCTGCTCTGTTTGCTTTTCAGACACATTTCCATTCTTTTCCTCTTCTACCTGCTCTTTTTCCCTCTCTTCCTCCTTTTCTGTCTCCAGATTTACCACATTATCTGTGTTATCTACCTTAGACTCCCCTGCACCATCCTTCTGTGTGCTCTTCTCCTGCTCTTCTTTTAAATGCTTGCTCACATCACTCAAGCTTTTTATCTGCGCACTCTGCACCTCTGTCATGCGTGCTTCTACTTCAGCAAGCTCCTCCCGCTTTGCTGATACATCTCTTTTGCGGCCGCTGTCCAGCTTGATCTCCGCCTCCAGAACACCTACTCTGCCCTTTTGGGTTGCAATCACACTATCCTGTGTCTTTGCCTGCTTCAACGCTGCATCTGCGGAAAGTATCATCTCTGCTGCTGGATCAGATTGCTGTTTTGCGTTAGAATTCATACTCTCCGCCTGATTCTGTTGTTGTTTCTTCTCCATCTCAGATGCCTTCCTGCGCTGCTCAATCTGATGCTGTCTCAACTGACCATTCAACTCGGTGAGCTGCTTTTGAAGTTCCTGACGTTTCTTCATCTTCTCCTCAACACTTATCTGATCATTAGCGGCCAGATCCTGAAGCTGTTTCTGAACACGAGCTATCTGTTTCTTGATGTTCTTTGTCTGAGCATCCTCTCCCATGCCCAATGCCCCCTGTGCCCCTGTCATCTGAGCACCATCTGCTGCATTAACTCTCATACTATATTCTCCTTTCCTACCCATGGATCACTTTATAACAGCTAACCATTCTTTTACCTAATTATCTTTATATTATTCTATTTCGACATATTGTATAAATAATAAAGCCTTCTGTCGTCAATCACCCATTTCTTGTTGTAAAACATTCCCCATCAGCATAACATGAAGCACAAAACTATTTCCATCACAGCTAATATCAATATCTCCATAGTACTTCTGTGCAACCCTTCTCATATTGATAAGGCCAAACCCATGCCCATCTTGGTCTTCTTTGTCTGTGACTGGCAGCCCGCTCTCCTCGTCCATCACAGGCTGTGACTTACAACTATTCTCAACTATAATCATACATACATTTCTTCTCTGGTAGGACAAAACAGATATATAAGAATTTTCACATCCCTCCGCCGCCTCTATTGAATTTGCCAAAGCATTATTTAAGATAATACTAATATCAAAGACATCGATCTGTAATTTTTCTGGATAATGAAATTCACTGGTAAACAAGATCCCCTTTCTCTCTGCCTCCTTATCCTTTTCTATCAATATAACATCTGTCACAGGATTTCCACTCTTTATCTTAAGTCCTGTATTTAGGAGATTTTCCCTGAGCTGCGCCGCATATTTTTGTGCCTCCTCGTGCTCCTCTCTCTGGTAAAGCCCCTCCAATGTCATTAGATGATTGCCCATATCATGCTTTAAGCTTCTAATATCCTGATAAAGCTTTTCCACCTCGCGGATATGCTTTTCCATATCAAGCATATTTGTCTTAAAAAGTATATGCTGTTGCTTATCTATCTGGCGTCCCTTCATATTCTGAAACAGAATCACCACCACCAATATTGTGACAAAGGAAAATGCATAATAAAAAAAGCACAGCCAATTATAAGCCCCATAAATGTCATACACACTTTTGCCGGCATCTCGCTGGTAGATCGCCGCATAATAATGCAAAAGCTGATATGCAAGCATACTGGACAAGGATGGCATACTCAGTATCAGCATCTCTCTCACTGTAACAATTTCCTTTTTATACACATAAGCTTTTCTTATCAACCAGACAGGAACATTAAGAAAAATTGTGGTCAAAATTATAGTAAAAAAATTATTGACAATAAATATCTTAAACTGCAGCTCCCAGTTTTTCATATATCCGGGCAGCTTCATGGATTCATAATAAAACACTTGCTCAAGGACATTTTCCATAGCAAGCGACAGCCAGCGCAATGAAAAAAAAGTAATACATAAAAATATCTTCTGGCATAAATTTTTTCTGTCAATGACAACCATAACCAGAAATGATGCCAATATCCCAAGCCCATAGGCAAAAAAATTCTCTATATGCACAGGAATATAGTATAATATCTCCATCACGACAAAATAGACAAGACCGGGCAGCCATCTACACTTTTTTTTGGATAGAAATGGCTTTATCATACTGGCAAAGCAACATGCTGTGATAAAAGTGACAATGCTCACCATTAGATTCATCACTATATAATAACATAGCTCCTGCTTCTCTACATTCATGTTCTGCCTCTCTTATTGTATTGAAGATAGTTCTGTACAAATTCTGGAAACTTCTGTTTTGCCAAGAGCACCTTTGCTCCATTTTCCAGCCACACAGTCGTCGCATCATATTGCAGCACATATTTTAGATGTATTAAATAGGCGCGATGTGTTCGAAAAAAATCTGTACCAACAAGCTTTTCCAGAGCTGACATCCTTCCATAATATTCAACCTCCCCATCGATCTTATGAATCACAATCTTTCGATTAAAAACCTCCGCATAAATTATTTCACTGCTCTTTACCTTAGTACAAAGTCCCTTTTGTCGTATAATTAGACATTTCTCTTCTTCCTGATCCCTTTTTTGTTCCCTACACTGTTTTATCGCTGTGTGAAGAACCTCCACTAATTTTTCCTCTGAGAACGGCTTAACCAGATAATGAAATGCACTTACATCAAACGCATGAAACACATACTCCTTCAAGGCTGTGATAAAGATCAGAACCGTCCGCTCCCCTCTGCCTCTTAGCTCTCTCGCAATCTCCATCCCATCCCTGCCCGGCATCTGAATATCCAAAAATAATATATCTGCATGCATCCTACTGTCCAAAAACTCCTCTCCTGACAGAAAAACACAACATTCCTCCTCAGGATACCATCTATGCACTCTCTTCACTATCCAGCTACAAATGTCCTTCTCATCATCACACACCACAATCTGCATGAAAATTATATCCTCCTATGCACATCTATCTCTCCCTAATTATAATGCAAAAATATCATACTGACGAGCATAATTGTTGTAAATAATCCTTTTAATGATGCGAAATACTTTTATTCTTAAATATGATAATCCCTTCCATACAATATTCTACAATCACATGAGAAAAACTTTCCATAAAATCTTTATTTTTCCAAATAAAATGCCGATATACTATAAGTGGTATTGTGTAATTTAGTTAGTAGGTACTTATATTTCTCTTATATATACATTATGGAAAGGGGGACAATCATGGTCGTCAATCACAATCTAATTGCAATGAACGGCCAACGACAGTATAAGGCTGTTACAAATAGTCGAGATAAACGGATGGAGAAGCTCTCCTCCGGTTATAGAATTAACCGCGCTGCAGATGATGCAGCAGGGCTTTCCATCTCAGAGAAAATGCGTTTTCAGATACGTGGCCTGACGCAGGGAGTTAAAAATATGCAGGAGGGGGTCAATTATTGTAAGGTCGCGGATGGCGCTCTCCACGAGGTACATAGCATGCTTCAGAGAATGAACGAATTGTCCATACAGGCTGCCAATGGCACGAATTCTGATACTGAGAGAATGTACCTTGATCAGGAGATACAACATCTGAAGGAAGAGATGGATCGCATCTTCGAAACTACAAAATACAACGAAGAATTTATATTTAAGTGTGATGATCAAGAGCTTGAAGGACCTCTGGAACCCTATCGGCTTGGTCTTTCTGGTTATCCCGACGATCTATATATCTACAACGAAACCTATGATGATACAACCAAGACCGCTACTTTTGGCGGCATCGCATATCGAGGGAAGAGGTATGAATGGTCCAGCATTGACCCTGATATGTATGACAGCACTACCGGCACTTTTCACGCTGGCTCCTATACACTTAAGGCAGACGATGGATCTGTTCTTTCCTTGATATGTGAGGAAGGCAGCAAACCGCCGGAAGTTTCCAGAGAATTTCAAGTATCTGCAAATGGATCTGGAATTATTATCAACAATGAATGTATTCCTTGGAGTCAGGTGCAGACAGAGGATGGGCATAAAATCAATGAGGGCGGCATTGAGAACAAACCATATTATTTTCATTATCACGGCGTCACAGCATCCTTTACACCTGATGCAGCAGACGAGCTTATAGATGTGATGAACAAGTTGTCAGACATAAAATGGCAGAGCACTTACAAGCTCCCCACCGAAAAACAGGCGTTATTCACTGATTTCTCAAAAACCTACACCACTTTTAAGAACAACGATGAAGTCAAGCGCTATCTGGATGGTGATCCGGATTTTGCAGATAATATGTATACACTTCGCGCTGATGACACTGGTCTGTGGCTTGAACAAAATAATACTATGGTAGCTAATTCTAATAAAACATGGGCGGAATTAGGCATCACCAATTGGGGCGACCAAAGCAAAGATATATGGTCTGATAAAACATACACATATACCTACGATCCTGCTCCTGCCGGAAGTGATACAATAAGCTTTACCTTTCAGGTAGTTAATGAGATCAGCAAAGACTCTGCGATTGATGCACTTGATGGTATTACTCTGCCCGGCATACAATCCTCCGTCGATCTTGATAATCATGCCAATCTGGGGATGGATGCCACGTACTCCAATGTTATGAGTGGAAAAATAGTGCGAGATACGATCCGTCTCACTCTTGGAGAAGAATATGGATTGGGACGGGACTATACAACGCCTTCTGATACTTTTGGAAGCACAAAATTAGTATACGATAAAAATAATAATAGTTTTTCTGCGGTTTATTCCAATACATTAGATGGCACAACTACCACAAAAACCTACAACAACACAAGTGTCGAGACCAATACTATCATATCTAACATCAAAAACCAGATAAAGACAGATATGAATGATTATCTGGATGTAATCAAAGCCCGCTACATTGCTGGAGCCACCTCACCAACCGAGACGAATCTTGCTGCGCTGTTATCTCCTAATAATATCACGGGAAACGGTGGGACCACCTATCTGGAGGATATTGTGACGCTAGATCCCGCAGATATTGCCTCCGGCAAGTTAAACAGCACACTGCATGTAAGCAAACCAACTTCATTTGCAGGTGCAAGCATTGATTTTTCAGGATTAGGAACAAGCTTTGAATTAGTTGATCTGATCGGTATGGGTTTTAACTCTACCTGTCAAACATGCAACAATCACTATAGTATTCAGTTTACCACCCCAGATATCACACAGGCAAATTGGAACAGCACCACTCCTGATCCAAACAATCCAGATCAAAATAGCTATCAGTTCAGCAGTCAAACAGATGGATCAAACTATACCCTATATATTGATATCTCCTCTATGGATGGAAAAATTAATGATGGTGTAGCATTTACCAACGCTCTGGTAAATATTATTGATGCTTCTGGTTTTGATTTCCACTATACCCAATATGCAACCAACACAGATGATGCTAAGTTATATGTTTTTGACAACAGACCCTATTATATAAGTGACGGCGTGTCAACTGCAACTGACGCTTCCTTCTCTCCATATGCATATGGCTTTAATTCTGTTGCAAAATATTATATTAACTTATATGACACCGACGATTCCTCTGAGTATGTAAGCCTCAACTACGAATATGATTATAAGGATATATTCGCTCCCTCCAATTTAGTTTTCGAATATGAAGAAAATGTAGCGGGAAAATATGTAAAGCTTACAGATGGCACTTATGTGGTATATGATGCAAATAATCCAGATCACCAGAGTCTCACCCGCTACAATATCAAAAAAGTAGAACTTGATACCTCTTCTGGCAGTGGCACCTTGGATGATTATCTTGATGAATACATTAAAAATCATATCCTTCAGGAGACAGCGGACGCTTCCCAGATGGACTTAGTCAGCGATTATGCTAAATACAATATAGGCAATCAAGTAAATGAAAATAAGGCACTGATCACAGAATATAACACCCCTGTCCAGATATACAAGGAAAAAGAATCTGGTGTATCTCCCGATAAATTTGGATTTAAAATTCAATGCAGCTCCAACACAAAGGATTCTATCTATATCGAGAAACAAAATCTTTCTGTATATCGAATGGGAATAAAAAAATTAAGTGTAAAAACTGAGAAATTGGCAACAAAAGCGATCGATATGTTGACGGGAGCCTTTGTCAAGGTCAATACCGTTAGAAGTAAATTTGGTACTTACCAAAATCGCCTAGAACATTCTATCGCCAACGCGAACAATGTTGCGGAGAACACCACCGCGGCAGAATCCCGCATCAGAGACACCGATATGGCAAAGGAATTACAGAATCTTTCTGTAGAAAATATCTTAGTACAAGCAGGTGAAGCTATATTGGCACAAGCAAATTCAAATGCCCAGAATGTTGTCTCCCTGCTTCAGGTTTAATATATATATTTATAATACCATAAAGTGCTGTACAACAAAAATATGCAAAGAGGGAACATTTCTGATATTCCTTCTTTGCATATTTCGTTATACGTTTTCTTATCTGTGCTCTTATTGTGAACTTTCTTGGAAACTCTTATATTATAGATGTAGCACTCTCTCCCTAATCTCTTGTGTCCTTCCCTGATTCCAGAATTGAGAACCAATATAACCACAGGTGCGTCTAGCTACATTCATCTTATTTTGATCAGTATTTTTGCAGTTTGGACACTGCCATATCAGCTTGCCATCTTCCTCCACAATCTCTATCTCTCCATCATATCCGCACACTTGGCAATAGTCTGACTTTGTATTAAGCTCTGCATACATAATATTGTCATAGATAAACTTCATAACCTCAAGTACAGCCTCAATATTATTCTGCATATTTGGCACTTCCACATAGCTGATAGCACCTCCCGGAGAAAGCACCTGAAACTTTGCCTCAAGGGCAAGCTTTGAAAAGGCATCCATCGGCTCTGTCACATGAACATGATAGCTGTTTGTAATATAATTTCTGTCCGTCACACCCTCGATAATTCCAAAACGCCTCTGCAGGCACTTGGCAAATTTGTAGGTTGTAGATTCCAGAGGTGTACCATAGATAGAATAATCAATATTTTCTGCTTCCTTCCACCTAGTACACGCCTCATTTAAAGTCTTCATCACCCTCAGTCCAAATTCCTCTCCCTCTGGCTCAGTCAACTTCTTTTCTGTCACTGCATAAACACACTCCCACAGCCCTGCATACCCAAGAGAAATGGTAGAATAACCACCATGCAGAAGCTTTGTGATTGGCTCACCCTTCTGAAGCCTCGCCAGCGCGCCATACTGCCATAGAATAGGAGCAGCGTCTGAAAGTGTACCCTCCAGCCTCTCATGTCTGCACTGCAGTGCTCTGTGGCAGAGCTCCAGCCTTTCTGAAAGAATCTCCCAAAACCGCTCCTCATATGCCTCCTTCTTTTCTGCTACCTTACGAGCTGTACATGCCACATCCGTCAGATTAATCGTCACAACCCCCTGATTAAATCTACCATAATATTTTGGATTTCCATCCTCGTCAACATAAGGAGTCAGAAAGCTTCTGCAGCCCATGCAAGTGTAACAATTTCCATCTCCATTCTTATCCACCTTAAGCTGAAGCATAATCTTCTCGGAAATATAGTCTGGCACCATGCGCTTGGCCGTGCACTTTGCAGCGAGCTTTGTCAAATACCAATATGGTGCATCCTCTGTGATATTATCCTCCTCCAGCACATATACCAGCTTTGGAAATGCCGGAGTAATAAAAACACCTGCCTCATTCTTCACGCCTACATAACGCTGTTTTAATACTTCCTCAATAATCAGTGCCAGATCCTTTTTCAAGCGCTCATCCTTCGCCTCATTCAGATACATAAATACTGTGACAAATGGTGCTTGTCCATTGGTTGTCATCAGAGTTACCACCTGATATTGAATGGTCTGGACACCACGCTCAATCTCCTCCTTAAGCCTTGCCTCCACAATCTCGGAAAGCTTCTCCTCAGAAGGTCTGATTCCCAAAAGCTCTGCTTCCTTGCGAACTGACGCCGCAAGCTTCTCTCTAGAGACCTGAACAAATGGCGCAAGGTGTGTGAGCGAGATCGACTGTCCTCCATACTGGCTGGAAGCAACCTGTGCTATAATCTGTGTGGAAATATTGCAGGCTGTGGAGAAACTATGTGGCTTCTCTATCTTAGTACCTGAGATCACCGTACCATTTTGCAGCATATCATCCAGATTGACCAAATCGCAGTTATGCATATGCTGTGCAAAATAATCCGAATCATGAAAATGAATAATTCCCTGTTTATGTGCCTCCACTATATCCTCAGGAAGAAGGATACGTTCAGTGATGTCCTTGCTGACCTCTCCAGCCATATAATCTCTCTGAACACTGTTCACACTTGGGTCTTTATTCGAATTTTCCTGCTTAACCTCCTCGTTGTTACACTCTATCAAAGAAAGAATCCTATCATCTGTCGTATTTGACTTTCTGACAAGACTTCTTGTATAACGATACGTAATATAGCGTTTTGCCACTTCATATGCACCGTGGGCCATAATCTGCTTCTCCACCAGATCTTGTATCTCCTCCACAGAAAGAGCACGTCCCATCTTCTCACAGGACTTCTGGACAGAATCAGAAATTCGCTCAATCTGCATACGCGTGAGCTTCTCATCTTCCTCCACAACATTATTTGCCTTCGATACTGCGGCAGCAATTTTGCTAATATCAAAGTCAACCTCAGCTTTGTTCCGCTTAATGATCTTCAACTGTGACAACCGTCCTTTCACCATTTGATATTGATATTGTAATCAATCTATGAAGCATTATACTACTATATATTGATGATTGTCAATGCGAAAAACACAATATATTGAAATAATGTAACTAATTAATTAATATAATATTAAATTATAACTTCTTGTAGGATGAGTGTTCTTTCATCATTTTCGGAGGAGGTCCGTATAGCCAGTCCACTGCTTTCCTCCGTCACCCCGCTCCCGCTTAGTGAAAAACGTAGTGGAACTAAGCTCGTAAAATACCTCGCTAAGTACCAACGTTTTTCAATAGGTTCCTTGA
>CAJUOO010000082.1 GCA_910588535.1 uncultured Lachnospiraceae bacterium
ACTGGCTATACGAACCTCCCCCGAAAATGATAGAAGAACATTCATCCTACAAGAAGCTATACTTTATTCGAAGTAAGTATATGACCCCGTTGCCTGCAGCGGGGTTTGATTATTTTTTGGAAATCAAATATTTGTAGATAAATATACAAAATGGATAGAATTATTTTTTAAGATTCGTATTAATAAGTGTAGCTACAATTCAAACAGGCGCGCAGGGTTGGAGAAAAGAATGATGGTGAGGATTGGAGAAGAGAATTATATTCAGCAATTACGGATACATAATGAAAAGGCTCTTTTGTATGTGATCGATGAATATGGCGGGCTGCTTATGGCAGTGATTCAAAAGCATTTGTATTATCTGCCAGAGAGGCAGGAAGAGTGTTTTGATGATGTGTTGTTAAAGATATGGCAGAATATCTCTGAATTTGATGAGCAGAAAAATACCTTTAAAAATTGGGCAGCAGCGATAGCCAGATACAGGGCAATTGATTATCTGCGACAGTATCGGCGGGAGCCAGCAGCGGTTGATATTGAGAATACAGTGATTGCTTGGGAGGACCGAGCACTGGAAAGGATAGTGGAGGAGGAACTATCAAGAGAGATGGAAAAGATGCTTTCATGCCTAACTCCATCTGATCAGGAGCTATTTATGAAATTGTATGTTCAAGAACAGACCATGGAACAGGTAAGCCAAGATACAGGGATAAAAAAAGAAGCTATCTACAATCGTGTATCGAGAGGAAAAAAGAAAATCCGCAGACAGTGTAGTGCAGAAAAGAGGATTGTATGAAAGAAAATATATATCGATTACTGAATGAAGTAGAAATGGACCTTGCTGATTATAAAGATCGAAAGCTTTCCTCAGAGGAAAAAGAGAAATATAAGCAGAGGATACTGCAGGAGGTAAGCAGAATGAAGGATAGAGAAATCGCAGAAAAGAGGAAAGCAAAGCCGTGGAAAATAGCAGCAGGAATGGCAGCGGCACTTGCCATTACAATCGGAGCAGTTGGAATTGCGAATCCTGTTTTGGCACAGAATGTGTGGGATAGTGTTTTTGGAAAGTTGGTGGATAATGCCAAGGGAGAAAAAGACGAGAAGGAAATAACAGATCTTTATACAAAAATTGGGGATAAATCGGTAAGTGCAGAACAAGAGCTTGATAAACATCAGGACAAGGAGGAGTATAGGACAACAGCAAAAAGCAATGGTGTGACCATCTCCATAGATGATATATATTGTGATGGATATGTCTTATATTATACTTCCTCGTTATATACGGAGCGTGAGGGCCTGCTTCACTCAGATGGGATTCTTGCTGAAAATAAGGTGGGAAGGGGACAGATAGAAATTGATGGGCTAGATATGTCTGGCTATTCAAAAGCATTTGAAAAGGCAGAGGATGGTTCTTATGTATCTGTTCATCAGATTGATCTTATGTCGGGGGCAGATGAAAATGTACTCTGGGAAAAAGAGGGAAATACCTTGATTGTGGATTGGATGATTACTAATTTAAAGGGGAATCTGTGGGATAGCTGGGATGAATATGGAAATTATATGGTTACGGAGAATCTAGAGGGAGAATGGCATCTAAGATTTCCTGTGACTGTGGATGTGTCGGGTAATGAAACCTATGTGATTGACAAGGAAGAAAATGGAATTATCGTTAAAGAAGCCATAAAGACAAAGACAGGGCTGGTGATCCATGTGCAGCTTCCAGATTTTAGAAAAGACCCTTATAATGATTCCTATAATGATCCAAATATTGCGATAAAGGATGGACAGGGAAAATATTTACAGTGGATGTCACAGCGTGAGATAACAAAGGAAGATGGAACGTCGGAATGTTGGATTATGGTATTGTATAATGATGAGCAGGAAGTGGCATTAGAGGTAAGTACCAGAGAGGAAGAGGAAAGAGAAATTGCGGAAATTAGATTTCAAGTTCCTTAAAATTACATGGAAAATACTTGCATTTTTATAAATGTAGTGCTATACTGGATATGATAATAGTTGACTGAATGATGAAGAGTGGGCGTAAGTCCACTCTTTGTATGTTATGCGCAGGGCGTATAGAGATATGAGTTGTCGTCGCAAGATACGTCGTGTTTTGAGCAGGAAGGTTATATTCCACGGAAACGAAAGAAGAGATATGTTAGAAAAGCTGATGGGTGCGTGTGTGGAGAGAGTGCTTTCCCTGCTCGATGGTATATGGATCAGGACAGATAACATCTTGATTTGTACGCCCGCCGAAGCGGGCAGATGGGAGTTAGTGTTAGTATGACAAAAAGAGAAGAGTATGAAAAGAAAACGGAGGAGCTGCTTCTTCCTATTATGGAAGAGAATCAGTTTGAGCTCGTTGATGTAGAATATGTCAGTGAGGGAGGAGTTTATTATCTGAGAGCTTATATTGACAAGCCGGGCGGCATAACGGTGGATGACTGTGAGGTGGTGAGCCGCAGGCTGAGCGATCTGCTTGATAAAAAAGATTTTATCAAGGATGCTTCTTATATATTAGAGGTAAGCTCTCCGGGGTTAGGCAGGCAGCTTAAGAAGGATAAGGATTTTGACAGAAACATGGGGAAGGAAGTTGAGATTCGGCTGTACAAATCATTTCAGGGCAGGAAGGAATATAAGGGGGTTCTTCAGGCATATAGTAAGGATACTGTCACCATAGCAGACGATAAGGAAGGGCTTACGCTAAACCGCGCAGATATCGCATTGATCAGGCTGGCGTTTGATTTTTAGAGGATAACGAATACAAGGAGGACAATTTTGAGATGAACAAGGAGCTAATTGAAGCGTTGGATCTTCTGGAGAAGGAGAAGGATATCAGTAAGGATACCTTATTGGAGGCAATCGAAAATTCACTTCTGACAGCCTGCAAGAACCATTTCGGAAAAGCAGACAATGTAAAGGTGACAATTAACCGCGAGACGGGAGATTTCAAGGTAATAGCAGAGAAAGCTGTGGTGGAGGAGGTCACAGATGATGTGACGGAGATAAGTCTTGTCAATGCGAAGCTTAAGGATCCAAGATATGATCTGGGCGATATTGTCAATGTGGAGATCAAGTCGAAAGAGTTCGGGCGTATTGCGACGCAGAATGCAAAGAATGTTATCCTGCAGAAAATTCGCGAGGAGGAGAGAAAGTCTCTATATAATCAGTATTTTGAGAAAGAGCGAGATATTGTTACTGGGATAGTGCAGCGGTATGTCGGAAAAAATGTCAGCATTAATCTTGGCAAGGTGGATGCCATGCTGATGGAGAATGAACAGGTAAAGGGGGAGATCTTTGAGCCGACAGAGAGAATTAAGCTCTATGTGCTGGAGGTAAAGGATACCACCAAGGGGCCGAAGATTTTGGTATCTCGTACACATCCCGAACTGGTAAAACGGTTGTTTGAAGCGGAGGTAACGGAGGTTAAGGATGGGACGGTGGAGATTAAGAGCATATCCAGAGAAGCAGGCTCCCGCACCAAGATCGCTGTCTGGTCAAATGAGCCAAATGTCGATCCGGTAGGTGCCTGTGTGGGAGTGAATGGAATCCGTGTCAACGCGATTGTGGAGGAGCTTCGAGGGGAGAAGATCGATATTATCAGTTGGAGTGAAAATCCAGCTATATTAATAGAAAATGCACTTAGCCCGGCAAAGGTTATCACAGTGCTCGCTGATGATGAGGAGAAGACAGCAAAGGTGATAGTGCCAGATTATCAGCTTTCTCTTGCGATTGGCAAGGAAGGGCAGAATGCGAGATTGGCGGCCAGATTAACAGGATTCAAGATCGACATTAAGAGTGAGAGTCAGGCGAGGGAGCTGGAGGAATTTGCAGAGCTTTTTGAATATGAAAATGAGGAAGGATTCTACGACAACGAGAGCTATGAGGAGGAATCCTACGAGGACGGAGCTTACAGGAAGGAAGCTTTGGAGAACGGTGAGAGCATGGATGCTGGGAATGAGGAAGAGGATATAGATGCAAAGACAGAATATTATGGCTTAGACGAAGCATAGGCTGTTTGTGCCATCGGTGGCGGCATGCAGGAAGGAGTGATTATTTGGCAGCTACAAGAAAAATTCCCAGCCGTCAGTGTACTGGCTGCGGTGAGATGAAGGAAAAACGAAAGATGATACGGGTGCTTAAGACAACAGAGGGAGAGATCGTGATCGATACGACCGGAAAGAAAAACGGAAGAGGCGCATATATCTGCCCATCAAGAGAGTGTTTTTGCAAAGCCGTGAAGAATAAAGGGCTTGAGCGTTCCCTGAAAGCAGCGATCCCTCAGGAGGTATACGCACAGCTTGAAAAGGAGATGGGAGAGATTGGATAAAATAATTTCCATGATTGGAATGGCGACAAAAGCAGGAAGGACAGCCAGCGGAGAATTTATGACGGAGAGGGCAGTGAAAAAGGGAGACGCATTTCTTGTGATAGTGGCGGAGGATGCATCGGAGAATACAAAGAAGATGTTTGAAAATATGTGTACCTTCTATCAGATCCCTTTCTATATATATGGCACAAAGGAGACGCTTGGACATGGGATGGGGAAGGCGATAAGAGCTTCTCTGGCGATTCTTGATCAGGGCTTTGGTGATGCAGTAAAAAAGAGGCTGGACGAATCGGGAAATTGTAGTGCGAAAAGCAGCGAAGAAATGAGGTAGAATATGGCGAAAATAAAGATAAATGAGTTAGCAGTACAGGTAAATAAGAAGAGCAGTGAGGTTATCAGTGTCTTGGAGGAGCTTGGAGAGGAAAATAATGGAAAGCGGTTTGTCGCTACTTCGAGCATAGATGAAAAGATTGCTCAGAGAGTGAAGGAAAGATTAGGTGTCAAGATAGAAAAACCTCAGGAACCGCCTATAAAAAAAGAAGAGAGGACGGCTGAGGAGAGAAAACCAAAGCAGGCGGACGCTTCGAAAACGGATGTGGCAAAGCAGGAACCAGCGGCGCAGGAGGCAGCACAGGATGCGCCTAAGAAGAAGATTTTTATGGTTTCGAATCCTCAGAATAGCTCGCAGGCAGGCAGGAATGGCAGAAGGAATCGGCAGGCAGGACCCGGACAGCGGAATCAGCGCCCAGCCAGAAATGGAAAGCCATCTGAGCAGCAGGCAAGGCAGCCGCAGACGGATAGAATACAGGCAGACAGACCACAGGCAGATAGATCACAGATAGAGAAACAGCAGGCGGATAAGCACAGAACGCAGGCTGACAAGACTGCGACACAGAAGCCAGCAGCACAGCAGAATGTGCAGAATAGTTCCAGCGGGCAGAATGTAAAAAATGAACAGAGAACCCAAAATGAGCAGAAGGTTCAGAACACTCAAAACACACACACTGTGCAGAATGTCTCTTCTACAAATACCTCTGTACAAAATAGTTCTGCTCAGAGTACTTCTTCACAGAGGCAGGGCGGCAATGCAGGGAGCAGTAATAATACAAACAACAATCGCAGCAATACAAATAACAATTATGGCGGCGGGAATAACAATGGTGTGAATGGCAGACAACAACGTCAAAATAACCGCGGTGAGAACCAGCAGCGCCAGAATAACAATAGATATGACAACAGATCGGATAATAGATTCGACAATAGAAATGACAATAGGAATGATAATAGAAACGATAGTAGAAATGATAATAGAAGTGAGAGCAGAGGCGATAACAGAAATGATGGATTCCAGCGCTCGAACAACAATACTCAGCAGCGTCCAAATATAAATAGAAATAACTCTCAGAGAAATAATCGCCCAGAAGCAAGGCCATCTGAGGTGAGAGCGACAGAGATTATGCCTGAGAAGAAGCCGGACAGCCGCAGGGCAGAAAAATTCCAAGATCGTGACAGGAATAAGGATCGGGATAAAAACAGTCGTCAGGAAAAGCAGATCTCTCAGAAAAGTGGCATGTTCAAGAAGCCAGAGCCAGTAAAGCAGGAGGTGAAGGAGCCGGAGATCAAGGTAATCCAGATAGGAGATTCCATCACCATCAAGGAGCTTGCGGAGAAGATGAAGCTTCAGGCGTCCGTGATTGTCAAGAAAATGTTTATGCAGGGAAAGATGCTTACTATCAATCAGGAAGTTGACTTTGCGACAGCGGAGGAGATCGCTCTTGAGTTTGAAGTGATTGTGGAGCAGGAAGAAAAGGTGGATGTGATTGAGGAGCTTTTGAAAGAAGAGGAAGAGGATGAGAGCACCATGATTGCCAGACCTCCGGTTATCTGTGTGATGGGTCATGTCGATCACGGAAAGACTTCCCTTCTGGATGCAATTCGTTCTACCAATGTCACCTCAAGAGAGGCAGGCGGCATCACACAGCATATAGGTGCCTATGTGGTGGAGATCAATGGGCAGGGAATTACTTTCCTTGATACACCCGGACACGAGGCATTTACTGCGATGCGCATGAGAGGGGCACAGTCCACGGATATAGCAGTGCTTGTCGTGGCTGCAGATGACGGTGTGATGCCACAGACCATCGAGGCGATCAACCACGCCAAGGCGGCGGGGATCGAGATTATTGTGGCGATCAATAAAATTGATAAGCCAAGTGCAAATATTGATCGTGTAAAGCAGGAGCTGATCGAGTATGAGCTGGTGGCAGAGGACTGGGGTGGAAGTACTGTTTTTGTTCCGGTTTCTGCACACACGGGAGAGGGAATTGAAAATCTTCTGGAGATGATCTTGCTCACTGCTGAGGTGAAGGAGCTGAAAGCGAATCCAAAGCGCAAGGCGAGAGGTCTTGTGATAGAGGCGCAGCTTGACAAGGGTAAGGGTCCTGTTGCAACAGTGCTTGTGCAGAAGGGAACCTTGCATGTCGGTGATGTGATCGCCGCAGGTTCCAGCCATGGCAAGGTGAGGGCGATGATCGATGACAAAGGCAGAAGGGTGAAGGAAGCGCTTCCCTCCACGCCGGTGGAGATCCTTGGCCTGAATGATGTGCCAAATGCAGGAGAGATCTTTGTCGCATGTGAGAATGAGAAGGAGGCCAGAAGCTTTGCTGAGACCTTTATCTCTCAGGGCAAGGAGAAGCTCTTGGAGGAGACAAGGGCGAAGATGTCATTGGATGACTTGTTCAGCAAGATTCAGGCAGGCAGCTTAAAGGAGCTGAATATCATTGTGAAGGCAGATGTTCAGGGTTCTGTGGAGGCGATGAGGCAAAGTCTTTTGAAGCTGTCCAATGAGGAGGTTATCGTTAAGGTGATTCACGGTGGTGTGGGTGCCATCAATGAGTCAGATGTTATTCTTGCCTCCGCGTCAAACGCGATTATTATCGGCTTTAATGTAAAGCCTGACAATACGGCGAAGAGCATTGCGGAGCGCGAGAATGTCGATGTTCGTTTATACCGCGTGATCTATAATGCGATTGAAGATGTTGAGGCTGCCATGAAGGGCATGTTGGAGCCTGTCTTTGCGGAGAAGGTGATTGGCCATGCAGAGGTAAGGCAGACCTTTAAGTCCTCCGGTGTAGGTATGATAGCTGGTTCCTATATCTTGGATGGCAAGTTCCAGAGAGGTTGTAGCTGCAGAGTCAGCAGAGATGGAGAGGTATTATTTGACGGTGCTCTTGCGTCCTTAAAGCGTTTTAAGGATGATGTGAAGGAAGTAAATGCAGGCTATGAGTGTGGCCTTGTATTTGAAAAGTTTGGTGATTTGCAGGAGGGCGATCAGATAGAAGCCTATATTATGGAAGAGGTTCCGAGATGAGAAAAAATAGCATAAAAAATACACGAATTAATGGAGAAGTAATGAAGGAGCTTAGCAATATTATCAGAAATGAGATCAAAGACCCCAGAATTCATGCTCTGACCAGTGTGGTTTCCGTGGATGTGACCCCAGATCTGAAATATTGTAAGGCATATATTAGTGTTCTGGGTGATGAGGAGGCACAGAAGGAGACGATTCAGGGCCTAAAGAGTGCGGAGGGATATATCCGCACCCAGCTTGCCAGAACAGTGAATTTAAGAAATACCCCACAGATCACATTTGTTTTGGATCAATCCATTGAGTATGGAGTCAATATGTCGAAGCTGATTGATGAGGTAAATAAGAATGATACTGAGGAATGAACTTAAGGAAGTGAAGACGGCAGCGATCTCTGGTCATGTCAGGCCGGACGGCGACTGTGTTGGCGCATGTATGGCGCTGTACCATTATATTCGAAAGAATTTTCCTGATATTGAGGTGGATCTGTATCTGGAGGAGGTGCCGAAAAGCTATTCTTTAATAGAAGGAATAGAGAAGATTAAGCACTCTGCTTCTGAGCCAAAGGAATATGACGTATTTTTTATTCTTGACTGCGGGGATAAGGATAGACTTGGTTTTTCTTCTGTATACTTTGAGACGGCTAAGAGGACAGTGTGCATCGATCATCATATCAGCAATGGTGGTGATTTTACGGACAGCAGTCAAGTGGAGCCAAAGTCTGCCGCTACCTGCGAGGTATTATTTTACCTTATGAAGTTGGAGGAGATGAATCTTTCGATTGCCACGGCTTTGTATATGGGATTAATCCATGATACGGGAGTGTTCAAGCACAGCAACACGACGGAGCGGACCTTGATGGCGGCTGCCAAGCTTGTGGGGATGGGCGTGGAGTTTACAAAGATTATCAATACCTCCTTCTATGAGAAGAGCTATGTTCAGAACCAAATATTGGGTAGAGCGCTGCTTGAGAGTGTGGTATTTTATCATGGAAGCTGTATTTTCTCAGCGCTTAAGCTTAAAGATCTGGACTTCTACGGAGTGGGACCCAGTGATCTGGGTGGTATTGTGGATCAGCTTATAGTCACTGAGGGAATCCGCTGTGCGATTTTCTTATATGAGATTGGGCAGCAAAAATTTAAGGTTAGCATGCGAAGCAAGGAAGGGATCGATGTCAGTCAGGTTGCCATGCATTTTGGAGGAGGCGGACATATTCGCGCCGCTGGCTGTGAGATGATGGGCAGTGTATATGATGTGATCAATAACCTATCTGCTCGGATTGCTCTTCAGATTGGCGAGGAGCCGGACAGCGCAGAGGTGATGGCGGAGGAGGAGCCGTGTACAGCGGAATAATCAATGTATATAAAGAAAAGGGCTATACTTCTCATGATGTGGTTGCAAAGCTTCGTGGCATTCTAAAGCAGAAAAAGATCGGGCATACGGGAACACTTGACCCACAGGCGGAGGGTGTCCTTCCCGTATGTCTTGGTGCGGGGACAAAGCTGTGTGAGCTATTGACAGATAAGGATAAGGAATATGAGGCGTTGCTCTTGCTGGGAGTGAGCACAGATACACAGGATATAACAGGTACGGTGCAAAAAAGACTTCCGGTCACAGTATCCGAGGAGGAGGTTTTGCAGGTGATAGGCTCCTTTGTCGGAGAATATGAGCAGATTCCACCGATGTACTCCGCGATCAAAATAGATGGAAAAAAGCTTTATGAGCTTGCAAGAGAGGGAAAGGAGATTGAGAGAAAGGCGAGAACGGTCTCGATCGTTACCCTCTCTGTTCTCTCTGTCGAGCTTCCCAGAGTGAGATTTCGCGTTGCATGCTCAAAAGGAACCTATATCCGAACCTTGTGTCATGATATCGGGGAGAAGCTTGGCTGTGGGGGCTGTATGGAGGAGCTTGTGCGAACGAGGGCAGGCTCTTTTCGACTGGAAGAGGCATTTACACTTGGAGAGATAGAAAAGAAGCATGAAGAGAAGAAACTTATGTCTTCTATTCTTTCTGTGGAGGAGGTACTCTCGGAATACCCAGTGTGTGAAGTGAAACCACATGCCGATCGGCTGATCTATAATGGAAATCCATTTGAACAGGCAGATTGTGCGAATCAGGCGCCGACAGATATACCGATCCGTGTTCGCGACAGTGGTGGAAGGTTTGTCGGTTTGTATGCATACAGAGCAGAAAAACGGGCATTTTATCCTTTAAAGATGTTTTTGGAGTCATAGGAGGAAGGAAAGGGCAGAAAGATGGAATTTATGAATGATCTGTCGCAGCTTCATATTAAGGAAAAAACGGCGGTGACGCTGGGGAAATTTGACGGGTTGCACCGCGGACACAAGATGCTGCTCAATCAGGTTCTGAGAAAGAGGGAGGAGGGCTTTCGCGCCGCTATCTTTACTTTTAATATTCCGCCCAGAAATGTCTTAAAAGGAACGAAGAGACAGATGATTCTCACCAATGAGGAGCGGGCTCTGCTTCTGAAACAATATAAGGTAGATATTCTGTTTGAATGTCCGTTTACTAAGGAGATCGCGGGGATGGACCCAGAGCAATTTGTAAAAGAGATTCTGCTTGGGCAGATGAATGTTGGATATATTGCTGTGGGGAGTGATTTTCGATTTGGACATGATAGGGCGGGAGATATTTACCTGCTGGACAGGCTTTCGAGAAAATATCATTTTAGGCTTCTGGTTCTCGCGAAAGAGCAGTATGAGGGAAGGGACATCAGCAGTACATACATCAGGGAGATACTGCGAAGGGGACAGATGGAGCTGGCAGAGGAGCTTCTTGGCTATCCTTATTTTGTGACAGGAGAGGTAGTGAGGGGAAAACAGCTTGGAAGAAAGTTAGGGACACCCACGCTTAACCAGATTCCCAGAGAAGAAAAGTTGCTGCCCCCAGACGGCGTATATGCATCGAGGGTGTATCTGGATGACAAAATGTATGGCGGAATGACAAATATTGGCATGCGTCCCACGATGGAGGATGTCAAGGTGAGAAATGTCGAGACCTGTCTGTTTGATTTCGACAAAAATATATATGGAAGAAATGTTAAGGTTGAACTGCTGGCTTTTCAGAGAGAGGAGCAGAAATTTTCTTCTGTGGAGGAGCTGAGGGCGCAATTACAAAAGGATATGGCAAAAACAAAGCAAATTTTGGGAAAAATTAACATTGACAACAAAAAGTAATGTTGATATAATACTCCTGTAATAAATGTAACAATTATGTAACAAATTGAAAGAAATACAAAAACCGGGTGCTTTGTGCACAGGTGGACAGGAGTATTTAAAAATGAGACATTCTATTAAGAAACTGACAGGGATCTATTTACTGACGACAGCAATGCTGGTTTCCGCCGCAGATGCTACATACGCTGTAAATGTAACAGGTACGGACGCGGCAGCAGGTGGAGCAGTAGCATTAGAAACTTACTATAGAAATAATAACACAGCTTCCAGTATTCAGGCAAATGGAAAGGCAATCACAGCATCTCCCGCTTTAGAGAAGGTTCCGGGTTATGAGAACCTCGGTATTGCCAATGTGGAGGACAGTCTTAATATCCGTGAGACACCAGTGGATGGACAAGTGGTGGGCAGATTATTAAAGGATGGTGCCTGCGAGATTATCTCGGAGGAGAATGGCTGGTGTTATATTGAGTCTGGTGAGATCAGCGGCTATGTGAGCAGTGAATATCTTCTGACAGGTGATGAAGCTCTGGTGCGTGCTTGGGAAGTGATGACCAATGTCGCTACCGTCACGGCAGATGCCCTTTATCTGAGAGAGGCACCGACCACAGAGTCCGGCTATATTGAGCTTCTGGGCAATTCAGAGAAGCTTGAGGTAGTGGAGGAGTTAGCTGGTTGGGCAAAGGTGGTTGTTGACAGTACTGAGGGTTATGTAAGCTCTGATTATATCACTGTATCGCAGGAGCTTCAAACAGCCGTTACATTGTCTCAGCTTTTGTATGGCATGGATGTATCGGATCTGAGAGTGCAGATGGTGGAGTTTGCGCAGCAATTTGTGGGTTATCCTTATGTATATGGCGGCAATAGCTTGACAAAAGGAACGGACTGCTCTGGCTTTACTAATTTAATCTATGCACACTTTGGCATTTCTATTCCAAGAACTGCAACAACACAGTATAATTTTGGAACAAAGATCAGTGTGTCTGAATTAAAGCCGGGCGATCTGATTATCTATGGAGAGTATCAGATTGAGCATGTGGGCATGTATATTGGAAATGGAAGGATTGTACATGCCAGCAATGCGCGGACAGGCATTAAATATTCTGATATGTATTATAGAAATATTATCGGATGTGTGCGGATGATTCAGGACTAATTGAATTGAGCGTGTGAGAATGAACAGGAGATCGAGGACGGTTTCCTGTTTTTTATGTGCAGGGGTACGTAGGGAGAAGGGGTGTATCATTTGGGGGAAAGGGCCGTCCGGTGAACTGCCTGTGGTTCTCCGTCACCCCGCTCCCGCTTAGTGAAAAACGCAGCGGATGCTAAGCTCGAAACTACCTCGCTAAGC
>CAJUOO010000083.1 GCA_910588535.1 uncultured Lachnospiraceae bacterium
CAGACATTGATACAGAAAAATCAAAATCTATCGATCGCCGTCCCTGTGACATATCAATTTCCTGCTATGGGTGATACCATGCTTACAGATAGGCCAGTAATCATCGGTACAGGCCCGGCAGGGCTTTTTTGTGGCTTGATGCTTGCAAGGAATGGCTATCGCCCTATTTTATTAGAGCGAGGCGCATCTGTGGAGGAGAGGGAGAGACAGGTCAATCACTTTTGGTCCGGCGGCAAACTTGATATTAGGACGAATGTTCAATTTGGCGAGGGCGGCGCAGGAACTTTTTCAGATGGAAAGCTTAACACGCTAATTAAAGATACCTGCGGAAGAAATCGCAAAGTGATGGAGTGCTTTGTCGAGGCGGGCGCACCAGAGGAAATCCTTTACACACATAAAGCACATATCGGCACAGATATACTTAGAAAAGTAGTAAAGAATCTAAGATGTGAGATAGAACAGCTAGGAGGAGACGTATATTTTGACAGTCAAGTGACAGGACTGGAATGGAAACATGATCAAGCTGGTGACAGAAAACTGTCCGCTGTGATCATGAATGGAGAGAGAAGGTTGCCCTGCCAGATCTGTGTATTTGCCATAGGTCACAGTGCAAGAGATACCTTCGAGCTTTTGCATCAGCAGGGGATTATGCTGACACAAAAATCATTTGCTGTCGGCGTGCGCATCGAGCATCCACAAAGGTGGATTGACAGGACACAATATGGAGAGGAAGAACACCCATACCTTCCTCCTGCTGATTATAAAGTGACATATCAAGCGTCTAATGGAAGAAGTATCTATTCTTTTTGTATGTGTCCGGGAGGCTATGTGGTCAATGCTTCCTCCGAGGAAGGGCGGTTGGCTGTAAATGGGATGAGCTATCATGACCGGGCGGGGGAGAACGGCAACAGCGCGCTGATTGTCTCAGTGACGCCAAAAGATTATGGAAGTGATCATCCCCTTGCGGGAGTGATGTTCCAGCGAAGACTTGAGGAGGCGGCATGGCGTGCAGGCAGCGGTGCCGTGCCAGTTCAGCTTTATAAGGATTTTAAAAAAAATTGTCCTTCCGAGAGTGCAGGGGAATATATGCCGTGCATAAAGGGAAATTACACCTTCACTAATCTGAGAGATATATTTCCTCCGTTTATCACAGAAACCTTGATAGAGGGTATAGAGTACTTTGGTACAAAGCTGAAAGGCTTCCATCGCCCGGATGCACTGTTGTCTGCTGTGGAGAGCCGAAGCTCATCTCCTGTGAGGATAGAGAGAGATGAGAACTTTGAGAGCAATGTAAAGGGCATCTATCCTTGTGGGGAGGGAGCTGGCTATGCCGGAGGTATCACATCTGCGGCGATGGACGGAATAAAAGTTGCAGAAGCGATTGCCAAACGCTATCATGCGTAGTATACTAGAGCGTGTCTGAAAAGCATTTATCTGACAAAAATGTTTTTCAGATGCTTAAAAGGATAAGCAGAGGAAAGATAGAGAATGAGAGAACATCTGAGAAATAAAAAGAGGATTGTGATTAAGATTGGATCCTCTTCGCTGACACATGAGATAACAGGAAATCTAAATATGCAGAAGCTGGAAAGGCTGGTGCGCATGATCTGTGATCTGAGAAATCAGGGGATGGATGTGGTTTTAGTATCCTCCGGCGCGATTGCGGTGGGCAGAAAGACCCTTGGTCTTGTCGAGCGTCCAAAGTCCATATCACTCAGACAGGCATGTGCTGCGATTGGACAGGCAAACTTAATGATGATATACCAAAAGCTATTTTCAGAATATCATCAAATTTCCGCGCAGGTTCTGATGACAAAGAATACAATGATGGATGCTCTGGCGCGCCACAATGCCAAAAGCACCTTTGACGAGCTGCTGCAGCTTGGTGTGGTGCCAGTTGTGAACGAGAATGATACGGTGGCAACCTACGAGATTGAATTTGGAGATAATGATAAGCTATCTGCCATTGTCGCTGCCTTGATCGGTGCTGATCTGCTGGTGCTGTTGTCAGATATTGACGGATTGTTTACCGATGATCCGAATCAGAATCCTGAGGCAGAATTTATCGACGTCGTGCCAACTATTACGAAAGAGCTTGCTGCTATGGGGAAAGATGCCAACAGCAGTGTAGGTACAGGCGGAATGGCCTCTAAGATAGCGGCGGCTAGGATCGCTACAGCTTCTGGAGCGGATATGGTGATTGCCAACGCGAGGGATACGGATATTATCTATGATATACTTCGGGGTGAGAAGGTGGGAACTTTATTTCTTTCCCATAAAAATACCGATTTTGATCTGCTCCACTATCTCTCGGATTAGACATAGTAACAGGGGGTTCTATGGAAATTCGCATAATTAAAAATGCACCCGGAGTGATGTACAAGCCGGTCGCTGAGGGGATCGTGCTGCAAATCACAGAGGGAAAATTTACATTGGGAGAGCTTGGCTCAAAGAAATTTGAACTGTTTTACGTCAATACAAACCAAAAAGAAGAGATTGAGCCAGATATACCAAAATATCATCTGTGGGATGTCATTTCTCTTATTCCGCCTAAATCTTATATATATTTTACCTCCATGAGTATGAAGGATAAGGGAAGAGTGGAGATAGGCCTCCATCGATATAGCTGGGAAAGTAAGGAGACAGAACTTATCTGTACAGCGATGGATGATTTATTTTTATATCCAGAACAGAAAAAGACAAAGATATTTGTTTTGGACGAAAATTATCTTCTGTTTCAAAATATGTACTTAAAAACCAATGCTGTGGAGAATTACCAAGGTTTTTTGGATTTTGAGCTGGCTCTGTACAGCATACGGGAGAAAAAAAGCTTTGTAATCACTGATCAGTATCTTTTGCAGGCAGGTATCTCTTTTATGGCTCCTATGGGAAAAAATATCTGCGCGATCAAGACAGGTTATAATCTATTGTGCAACAATGGCTTTCGCTATCTGAACGAGGCGGAGACAGTGGTGGAGAATATTGGGTTTGTCAATATAAAGCAGATGATCTCCGATATTTTATTAAAGCAGAAAAATATCTACATTGATATTATTGATCAGGTTAAGGCAGATAAGACCATTCCAGCCTACCGTGTGGAGGGCGAATATCTCATCTATTCCCGCGTGTCGCGGGAGGGAAGCGAGGAGGTTATCTTCTATCATTATACAGATAAAGAAGTCAACGCATGCATTTTTCCCAATGTACATAAAATGGAGGATCTGTCCCGCCCTTGTATTCTCAATGGGATGCCCTGTATATTCATTGAGAGCCGCAAGGGTGCACAGCTTTATAATTTAAAGAAAGAAAAGAAGGAATTTGTATTTGGAAATGACACGCAGGTAAAGGATATCTTGGAAGATCTGATTGTGGTGGAGACCAAGCACAGAAGAAAGCTTTTTAAAAATGCATATACTACAGTGCAGGTCTTCCAGTATAAGGATCGCTCTATGTTGATACATGAGCGCGGCAGCTTTGGAGGTGTGATGGCACCAGAAGATAAAACACTTTATCTGTTTATGAAATCATGAAATACCAGTAGTAGGGGGAACAGAAATGTACACCAAGGACGAGCTGAGAAAGGTGATTCGCGGCTATCGAAGATCCATGAACAGCGAAGATGCTGCAATAAAGAGCATCGCGATATTAAATAAATTATTTGAGACAGAACAGTACAAAAAGGCAGAGTGTATTTACTGTTATATTGATTATAATAATGAGGTTAAGACAAAACCACTTATCAGAAAAGCATTGAAGGACGGGAAGCGCGTTGCCGCTCCAAGGATCTCTGGCAGTTCAATGGAATTTTATTATATCAGCGGGTACTCTGATCTAAAAGAGGGAAGTTTTGGCATTATGGAGCCATATAACTGCGAGCTGGCGAAGGAGACGGATGCCCTGATGATTATGCCGGGAGTCGCATTTGACAGGGAGAATCATCGTATTGGATTTGGAAGAGGCTATTATGACCGCTATCTGGAGCGTGAGAACACACATTATAAAATTGCACTTGCCTATCATTTTCAGATTTTTGAGCAGGTGCCATATGAGCCACATGATATATGTCCTGATATGGTAATATCAAATCGGTAATATATTTGTACAGAAATGAGGAGTGTTATGACAAAATTAGAGACACTTGGCGCCCGCGCCAAGGCGGTGGAACATCGATTGGGTATCATGTCCTCGGATGAAAAGAACAGAGGGCTTTTACTTGCCGCAAATGCACTTTTGGATCGCAAGGAGGAGATTCTTGCTGCCAATAGAGAAGATCAAAAGCGTGCAGAGCAGAATCAGATAAAGGAAGCACTGCTTGACAGACTTAGGCTGACGGAGGAGAGAATTGAGGGGATCGCAGAGGGAATTCTTCAGGTTGCAGCATTAGAAGATCCGATCGGTGAGGTGCTTTCCATGAAAAAGCGCCCCAACGGTCTGCTTATTGGTCAAAAAAGAGTGCCTATCGGCGTGATTGGCATAATCTATGAAGCAAGACCGAATGTGACAGCAGATGCCTTTGCACTTTGCTTTAAGACGGGAAATCCTGTTATTCTAAAGGGAGGAAGCGATGCTCTCTCCTCCAACAAGAAAATTGTGGAGGTTATAAGAGATGCACTGGCGGGGGAGGGATTTCCTGCAGATGCCCTTTTGCTGATAGAGGCATCCGATCGGGAGACGACAAAAGAGTTTATGCGCCTGCGCGGTTATGTGGATCTTCTGATTCCAAGGGGAAGTGCCGGGCTTATCCGCTCTGTGGTGGAGAATAGCACTATCCCGGTGATAGAGACAGGAAGCGGAAATTGCCATATCTATGTGGACGAGAGTGCAGATCTGGACATGGCGCTTGATATTATTCACAATGCAAAAACACAGAGGATCGGGGTATGTAATTCCTGCGAATCTCTGGTACTTCACAAAAGCATTGTAGAACGATTTGTTCCCAGACTGGTAGAGAGATTGGATGGTGTAGAAATTCGCGGAGATGAGGAAGTATGTAAGGTGTCAAAGTATGTACTCCCCGCTGTGGAGGAGGACTGGGGGACAGAATATCTGGATTATATTCTCTCCGTCAGGACAGTGAATACCATCGAGGAGGCAATTTCACATATTAATCGTTATAATACAAAACACTCAGAGTCTATTATCACAAAAGATTACTTTAGAGCAGAGCAGTTTTTAAATGAAATTGACGCGGCAGCAGTTTATGTCAATGCGTCGACGCGGTTTACGGACGGACTTGAATTTGGATTTGGGGCAGAGATAGGTATTAGCACACAGAAGCTTCATGCCAGAGGGCCGATGGGCTTGAGAGAGCTGACATCGCTAAAATATATTATATACGGAAATGGGCAGATTCGAAAATAATCAGAAAAAGGAAAGCAGTAATGTATATGACAGATAAGGGAGAACGTCAAGAGACATGTATAATGAAATGAACTTAGATAAAATAGATATAAATTTAGAACCTCCCACAGAAGAACCAGCTAGACAATACTTTTTTATGGCAAAGTGCAGGGCGTGGGTGAAGGAATATGAGAAAAATCATAACTATCTGCCAAGTGCCTGCGTAGTTAATATGGGCTGTCAGATGAATGCCAGAGATTCAGAAAAGCTTCTTGGTGTGCTGCGTGCAGTTGGCTATCAGATCACGGATTCGGAGGAGGCAGATTTTGTTATCTATAATACCTGCACAGTTCGGGAAAATGCAAATCTAAAGGTATATGGAAGACTTGGCTTTCTCAAGACCAGAAAAAAGAAAAATCCAAATATGAAGATTGCTCTTTGTGGTTGTATGATGCAGGAGCCAGTGGTAGTTGAGAAGATTAAAGCCAGCTATCGTTTTGTAGATATTATATTTGGTACTCACAATATCTATAAATTGGCTGAGCTGATATATGAGAATATTGTCTCAAAGCAGATGATAGTCGATATATGGGAGAGCACCGATCGGATTGTGGAGGAGCTTCCTAATAAAAGAAAATACCCGTTTAAATCCGGTGTCAATATTATGTTTGGCTGCAATAATTTTTGCAGCTATTGTATTGTCCCCTATGTGCGCGGCAGAGAGAGAAGCAGAGAGCCACAGGACATTCTAAGGGAAATTCGTGATCTTGCCGCTGACGGTGTTGTGGAGATTATGCTTTTGGGGCAAAATGTGAATTCTTATGGAAAATCATTAAAGGAACCAATAAGCTTTGCTGAGCTTTTAAGACAGTGTGCGCAGATTGAGGGGATAGAGCGCATCCGCTTTATGACGCCTCATCCCAAGGATCTGTCAGAGGAGCTGATAGATGTGATTAAAAGCTCAAAAAAGATATGCAAGCAGATTCATCTTCCTCTTCAGTCAGGGAGCAGCCGGATATTAAAGCAAATGAACCGCCGCTATACAAAGGAGCAATATCTTTCTCTTGTAGAGCGGATTCGGGCTGCTATACCAGAGGTGTCATTGACGACGGATATTATTGTGGGATTTCCGGGGGAGACGGAGGAGGATTTTGAGGAAACCTTGGATGTTGTGAGGGCTGTGCAGTTTGACAGTGCGTTTACCTTTATCTACTCTAAGCGCACAGGAACACCTGCGGCAGAGATGGAGGATCAAGTGCCGGAGGAAGTGGTAAAGGTAAGGTTTGATCGTTTATTAAAGGAAATTCAGCAGATTTCCTCCAAACTTACAAAGCAAGGAGTTGGAAAAACCGAGCAGGTGCTTGTGGAGGAAATCAATGCACAGTCGCCAGAACTTGTGACGGGGAGACTGGAAAATAATCTGTTGGTACATTTTCCGGGGGATGCCTCATATATTGGACAGCTTGTTCCAGTAACACTTACAGAGGCAAAGGGATTTTATTATCTGGGAGAGTGTGTAAGGTGACACAGAGATAGAAGAAGGAAAAACATCTCAAGTTTGTGTCTGCGCTGTATTCACAAACTTGAAATACACGAAAAGCAGCGCAGAAATGAGGAATGTATGAGACGATTTTCGGATAATTTTGTGTGGGGTGTGGCGACAGCGTCCTATCAGATAGAAGGTGCGTGGCAGGAAGATGGGAGAGGACCGTCCGTGTGGGATATGTGTTGCCAGAAGCCCGGCTTTGTCAAGGAAGGAGACAGCGGGGAGATTGCCTGTGATCATTATCACCATATGGAGGAAGATGTTCGCCTGATGAGGGAGTTAGGCATCCGCGCGTATCGTTTTTCTATTAGCTGGTCCCGTGTGCTGCCGGAAGGTGTGGGAAGCGTAAACGAAGCGGGACTTGCTTTCTACGATCGTCTTGTGGACGAACTAAGGAAAAATGGAATTGAGCCATATGTCACCTTGTTTCACTGGGATTTTCCATATGCGCTCTATCAAAAGGGTGGTTGGCTTAACCCGGAAAGCCCAGACTGGTTTGCTGAATATACAAGGGTTATCGTTGATCGCTTGTCTGACAGGGTAAACTATTTTATTACCATCAATGAGCCGCAGTGCTTTGTCGCGCTTGGACATGATACTGGCATCCATGCACCGGGGTTAAAGCTTTCTAGAAGAGACATCTTGACGGCAGGGCATCACGTGCTGCTTGCTCATGGAAGGGCTGTCAGGGTAATAAGAGAACATGCTGTTTTGCCTCCACAGATTGGTTTTGCTCCGGTTGGAAATCCGGGTATTCCCGCGTCAGGGCAAGAGAGAGATCTGGAAGCTGCTAGGCGTGCAACCTTTGAGGGAGATGTGGCGGGCATCTACTGGAGCACAGCATGGTGGGCAGACCCAATATTTTTGGGGAGTTATCCAAAACCCAAGGATTCTGATATGGATGAGGTACTGAGGGAATTTCTTCTGTCTGTCACAGAGGAGGAGATGGTCTTGATCCATCAGCCACTGGATTTCTTTGGTGTCAATATCTATCAGGGAAGAACGGTGGAATACGCAGATACTTCTGCTGGATACAGATGTGTAAAACAAAATGTGGGCTGTGATTTAACTGCCATCAAGTGGCCTGTGACACCGAAGGCACTTTATTACGGACCGAAGTTTTTCTATGAAAGATATAAAAAGCCGATTTTGATAACAGAAAATGGACTATCTTCCATGGATTGGGTTAGTCTTGACGGAAAGGTCCATGATCCGGGAAGGATTGACTTCCTTTCCAGATACCTTGCAGAATATCATCGCGCTTATGAGGACGGCGTTGAATTGATGGGATATTTCCAGTGGTCCTTGATGGACAATTTTGAGTGGGCAGAGGGATATCGTGAGAGGTTTGGTCTGGTGTACATAGATTACACGACACAAGAGAGAACGCCAAAAGATTCTGCTTTCTGGTATAAGCAGGTGATCGAGAGAAATGGGCTGGAATAGGTTTCACTAAAGATTTGGGGGAGAACATAATGAGAAAATCTGGAAAGGTTGGTTATCAACATGAATAAACAGGGACCGAAGTTGTTTTCGGTGATTAAAGACTATAATAAGGAACAATTTATCAAGGATCTGATTGCGGGAATCATTGTTGCTATTATCGCACTTCCTCTATCCATCGCTCTGGCGCTGGCATCGGGCGTCACGCCGGAGAAGGGGTTGTATACAGCCATTGTGGCAGGGTTTGTCATCTCCTTTTTGGGCGGGAGCCGGGTACAGATTGCTGGCCCCACTGCGGCATTTGCCACAATTGTGGCAGGCATTGTGGCAAAGAATGGAATGGATGGTCTGATTCTTGCGACTATACTTGCCGGTCTTCTTCTGATTCTTATGGGATTGTGCAGGTTAGGAAATCTGATCCGTTTTATTCCCTACACAATAACAACTGGTTTTACCACGGGAATTGCCGTGACGATTGTAATTGGACAGTTAAAGGATTTTTTTGGTTTGACTTTTCAACATTCTCCTGTGGAAACGATGGAGAAGCTTCAGGAAGTGATAGCCTGCTTTTCGAGCTTTCACTGGCAGGCATTTGCCGTAGGGATGTTTTCGCTTGCTATCTTGATTGTTTTTCCAAAGATTAATGCAAGGATTCCAGCTTCCTTGGTTGCCGTGCTGGCAGCCTCTGCTCTGGTGGCACTGCTTCCCATGCAGGTTAATACAATTGGCAGCTTATATGAGATCTCTGCATCTGTGCCAAAGCCTGTCTTTCCTGCCATATCTATTCATGCCGTGAGGGAGATCCTTCCCGATGCTTTTACGATCGCGATTCTTGCGGCGATAGAATCGCTGTTATCCTGTGTGGTCGCGGACAGCATGATCGGGGACAGGCATAATTCCAATATGGAATTAATTGCGCAGGGTGCAGGAAATATCTGTTCTGGATTATTTGGAGGTATCCCAGCCACAGGCGCAATAGCAAGAACAGCGGCCAATGTTAAAAATGGAGGACGCACGCCGGTTGCCGGCATGATTCACGCGGTTATGCTGCTTTTGATACTGGTGATACTTATGCCATATGCAAAGCTGATTCCTATGCCGACGATAGCGGCCATTCTGTTTATGGTTGCTTACAATATGAGTGAGTGGCGAAAATTTGTCTCTCTTTTAAAAACAGCGCCAAAGAGTGATTCTATTGTGCTGGTGATCACATTTATTTTGACCGTTGTCTTTGATCTGGTGCTTGCGATAGAGGTGGGAATTGTCGTGACAGCCTTTTTATTTATGAAACGCATGGCGGATGTCACAAAGATATCTGAGTGGACTTATGTGGAGGATAATGAATCGACGAAACAGAAATTAAAACATGTCCCTAAAAATACTCAGGTATATGAGATCACCGGGCCGATGTTTTTTGCGGCAGCAGATAAGATACAAGAGGTTATCAAACATTCCGGCTGTGGTATCATTATTCTTCGAATGAGAAGTGTGCCAGCCATGGATGCCACAGCGCTAAACAGCCTGACAGCCTTATATGAGGAATGTGAGAAAAATCACACAAGATTGATCTTTTCCCACGTCAATCCGCAGCCAATGTCTGTTATGAAAAAAGGCGGGCTTGAAAAGAAGGTGGGCAAAGAAAATTTTTGTCAAAATATAGAGGAAGCATTAGAAAAGGCTCAACATCTGCTCTAATGCTATGTTTTACTTAAACTGCGCGACTTGTGCACCGTTTTGGTGGTACTGCTTATGGCATAGGTCTGCGCAGTGTTTTTCTTATTTTTTACAAATTTCTGCAACATTTTTCAAATAAAAGATCACATAGTATATAAGATCATAGATGATAACAGAATTGAGGTTAGAATGGAAACGAAAGAGATGAAGGAGCTTGTTCTTCTTGCCAAGCATAAGGACAGTGGGGCATTTGCCCGCCTTTATGAAGAGATATACACAGATCTATACCGTTATGCCTACTATACGCTCAAGAATCCTCATGATGCAGAGGATGTGGTAAGTGAGGCAGTGGCAGATGCCTTTTATGGGATACGAGGATTGCGAAAGCCAGAATCATTTAAAAGCTGGATGTTTGCCATCTTGTCGGCAAAATGTAAGCGCAAATTGAAAAGCTATGTAGAAAAAACACTTCCGTTTGATGACAGCCTGAGTGGAGATCTCTGCGAATATTCTATGTATCTGGACGAAACACAGGATGTCAGACAGGCACTTTTAAAGCTGTCAGACAGGGAGAGGGTGGTGTTAAACCTATCTGTGGTGGCAGGATTTACCAGTGCAGAGATTGGCAAGCAGCTCCATATGAACCATAATACTGTGCGCTCTGTGCAGAGCCGGGCACTTGCTAAGTTAAAAGAGCTTTTAGCGGAATAGGAGGCTGGGAATGAAAAAATACGGTGATAAAATAGATGCCACATGGCTGATAAAGCTTCTGGAAGAAGAGAGAGACGCCGGGATTCCCTCTATTCCCGAAGGGCTTAGGCCAGAACAGATCGAGGCTGTACTGCGCAGCGATAAGAGAAGAGAAAAAAAGAGACACTATACAGTTGTGGGTGGTTGTGTGGCGATGGTGTCTGTTTTTGCATGTTTTCTGATGGTGTTTCTTCCTCAAAATAAAACATTTAAGATAGATATAGAGCAAAAGAGTGCTCAGATACAGGATGCTGGTTCTGGAATGGCAGGCGCTGCAAATCAGGAGACTGCTCGTTCGAAAGAGATAGATTCCTCCATGCAGATAGAAAATTTTCAGATAAAAGGTACGACCGAAAATGGGATGATTGGGACAGAGGAAAATGCGTTAGAGGAGAACGACACGTTAGAGATCGCGCCAGAAGAACAGGAAAAAGAGGGAAGACGGGCTGTCCGGCCACAGGGATTTCCAAAAGAATATGGAAAAAAATGAATAAAAAAGATGCCGTACCGTGCAAGTGATGGGGATTCAAGCAGGTAGGGCATCTTTTTTGCCAATCGTTCTCAGCCATTTGAATACTGCCTTTTTACAAGAAGCCAGATATAGTCGTGCATCCATTCTACCGTTTCCTGTAATTTTCGGTTTTTAGCTTTCAGCGCGGCATTTTCCTCCTCTAGTTGTTGAATAGTTTCGTACT
>CAJUOO010000084.1 GCA_910588535.1 uncultured Lachnospiraceae bacterium
ATACCAACAAGCGAAACATAAAATAGGGATACAAATATATGAAGAATCACAGCGTATCCGAACGATTCAATAAAAGTAGTATAGCCAGTCTGCCGTTTTCTTCAAGGAACCTATTGAAAAACGTCAGTACTTAGCGAGGTTTTTCACGAGCTTAGTATCTGTTACGTTTTTCACTAAGCGGGAGCGGGGTGACGGAGGAAAACAGCAGATTGGCTATACGAACCTTTTCCAAAAATAATGAAAGAACACTTATCCTACAAGAAGGTATACTTGTCATGAAAACATCAGGTTATAATATTTTAGGAGTGATCCACAAAACGAATATCTGGCAGAGGGATTAAGGAAATCATAGGATAGGAGTATTCGACTGAATGTCTGTTATTCTTTTATGATGTATGAAAAAATACATGTTTTGTAGAAGAAAATGTATTTTTATGCAATTTATTTTTCGATATAATGAGTGCAGCAACTGGTTATGAATGGATTGGTTGAAGACAGGAGGAGAAAGTGAATGGCTAAGAGATATCTATTTACGGATGGCTGGGAATTTCAGTGTGTAAAGGTAGATGACATTCCCTGTGAGGGGGAATATGCTTCTGTTGAATTGCCACATGATTGGCAGATCTATGACACATCAGATCTGTATCAAGATGGGGATGGATGGTATCGCAGAACTTTTGTGATTGAGAAGAAGGAAGATCTGAGGTATCGCCTGTATTTTGAGGGAGTGTACATGGACTGTACGGTCTGGGTGAATGACTGTGTAGTGGGAGAGTGGAAGTATGGATATTCTTCTTTTTATTTTGACGTTACAGAGGCGATCCGGGAGGGGGAGAATACTGTTAAGGTGTGTTGTAGATTTCGGAATCCAAATTCAAGATGGTATTCGGGAGCGGGAATTTATAGAAATGTGTGGTTTTGTACCTTTCCTAGAACACATATTCTTCAAGACGGCTTGTATGTATCAGCAAGACAGCGCGAGAACAGGGAAGAGTGGAATGTGGAGATCGACGTGGAGGTTCAGCTTGCACAGGGGAAACATTCTGAATATGAATTGTGCGTGGAGCTGTTAGATGAGAGTGGAGTGGTTGCCGCAAGGACGAATCTGTCCTGTGTAGACAGTTGCGCGATGGCAGAGAAGGTGCTTAGGCTCTTGCCTGTGAAGGAGGACGGAGCAATAAGCTGTCGTGCAGTTTGCTTGCTTAAGAATCCAAGGATCTGGGATATAGATAATCCGACTGTATACACTGCGAGAGTATCTCTTTGTCGCTATGGAGAGGTACTTGATGTGGAGGAGACGATATTTGGCTGCCGCACCTGTGTTTTTTTGCCGGAACAGGGATTTTTGTTAAATGGCAGAAAGGTAAAGTTGAATGGTGTGTGTGAGCATCATGATCTGGGTGCTCTTGGCGCAGCATTTTATCCTGCGGCAATGAAAAGAAAACTTACAATCTTGAGAAAGATGGGGGTAAATTCTCTGCGGACTTCTCATAATATGCCTGCGCCAGAGTTGCTTGCTATGACAGATCAGATGGGAATATTGGTGATTGATGAGTCGTTTGATATGTGGGAGCGAAGCAAGACAGAGCATGATTATGCTAGGTTTTTTAAAGAATGGGTGGACAGAGATGTTGCAGCGTGGGTGCGTCGCGACAGAAATCATCCCAGTGTGATTATGTGGTCCATCGGAAATGAGATCTATGATACTCATGCGGATGAACAGGGAGCACGCATTACAAGGGAGCTGATGGAGCGGGTTAGCTTACATGATGGAAAACAAAATGCAAGACCTACTATCGCATCAAATTATATGCAGTGGGAGAATGCGCAGAACTGTGCAGATGTTCTTAAGATAGCTGGATATAATTATGCGGAGCGCTTATATACAGAGCATCACAGGGAGCACCCTGACTGGGTGATCTATGGAAGTGAAACAAGCTCTACAGTGCAGAGCCGGGGAATCTATCATTTTCCGTTGGAGCAGCCGATATTAAAGGATGAGGATGAGCAGTGTTCTAGCCTTGGGAACAGCACAGTTGGATGGGGAGCAAAGAGCACCGATTATTGTATTGCGATGGAACGTGATCACGATTTTAGTATGGGGCAGTTTCTGTGGACGGGGTTTGATTATATTGGAGAGCCAACGCCATATCAGACGAAAAATTCTTATTTTGGTCAGATTGATACAGCAGGATTTCCAAAGGACAGTTTTTATCGGTATCAGGCAGAATGGACGGACTACAAAAAGACTCCTATGGTACATGTATTTCCTTACTGGGATTTTAACGAGGAGCAACTGATTGATGTTCGGGTGGTAAGCAATGCGCCACTTGTTGAGCTATTTGTCAATGGGGTATCCAAGGGACAGAGAAGGATCGATCATAAGCATGACAGCTCTTTTTGCGCAGACTGGCGGCTTCCATATCATAAAGGGAGCCTTCTCGCTGTCGCGTATGATAAGGATGGGAAGGAGATCGCAAGAGCAGAGGAACATTCTTTTGAAGATGCGGCAGCTCTTATAATAGAATCGGATAGAGAGGAGCTGCATGTTGAGAATGATCTGGCGTTTCTCACTATCTCTGCAAAGGATAAGGATGGTTATCCTGTTAGAAATGCTAATAACCGCGTGCAGGTGAAGGTGGAGGGAGCCGGGAGACTTGTCGGTCTTGATAATGGGGACAGCACAGATTATGACAGCTATAAGGGAAGTTCTCGAAGATTATTCTCAGGGAAGCTGCTGGCAATTATCGCTCCATTTTCTCCTTCTGGACAGGGAGATGAAGAAGGAGAGATCCGGGTGACTGTCACATCAAAAGGACTTGCGTCTGCATCACTTACACTTGCCATGACAGGAAAGAGGCGTCCTATCTATTATGATAGAAATACAGAAAGCACTTATGTGGATGAGCTTCCAATCAGAAAGATAGAACTTTCGTCACCCAAAGGACAGCAGATGAATAAGGAGCGTCAGGAGCTTGTGATAGAGGCGAAGGTATATCCCAAGGATGCTACTTATCATGATGTGGAGTGGAAGGTCATGGATGCCAAGGGCGCAGAGACAACAAGGGCAAGGCTGGAAATTCTTGATAAAGAAAAGAGAATGGTGAAGGTGACAGCTTTGGGAAATGGTGATTTTAGGCTTCGCGCAGCGTGCAGAAATGGAAGAGAGAGAATTTCTCAGATTTCAGAGCTGGAGCTTTCGGCATCAGGACTTAAGGATACAGAGGAGACCAGTTTGTCTAATAGAGCATTTATAAGACATGTCGCTTCAGAGTGTGATGAAATTTATGGTGATAGTTTTGAGCGTCAGGAGGGTGCTGTCACCAAGATAGGAAATAATGTCTCGCTGGTATTTAAGGCGATGGACTTTGGGGAGAAGGGTACCTGTGCAGTCCGCATCGTGGGCAGCACTCCATTGGAAAAGAATAGTATCCATATTCGTTTTTCTAATGGTTCGCAGGAGATTCGAAGAATTGTGGAATTTGGTCATTGTGAGGGCTATGAGGAGCAGAGCTTTTTATTTGAGAGGGTGAATGGGCTTCAGGAGGTGACATTTATCTTCCTGCCAGGAAGTGAGTTTAATTTTAGAGATTTTATATTTGTAGAAACAGAATAGGAGGCAGAGAATGGGACGTTTTGAAATAAAGGATACATTTTATCTGGACGGAAAGCCATTTCAGATTATATCAGGCTCCATCCATTATTTCCGCGTTGTGCCGGAATATTGGCGCGATCGGTTGGAGAAGTTGAGAGCGATGGGATGCAATACAGTGGAAACCTATATTCCATGGAATGTGCATGAGCCAGTAAAAGGGGATTTTCATTTTTCAGGGATGGCTGACGTGGTGAGTTTTGTGAAGCTTGCGAAGGAGCTTGGATTGTATGTAATACTTCGTCCGTCCCCGTATATCTGTGCGGAGTGGGAGTTTGGAGGGCTTCCGGCATGGCTGCTCGCAAAGGAGAGGATGCGGCTTCGCTGTTCCTATCCTCCATTTTTAAAGCAGGTTGAGGAATATTATAAGGTATTGATTCCTGTGCTGGTTCCTCTTCAGATTGATCAGGGCGGTCCAGTGCTCTTGATACAGATAGAAAATGAATATGGTTATTTTGCCAATGATAAGAGCTATATGGAGGAGCTGCGCCGTATGCTTGTGGAAAACGGTATTACGGTACCGTTTATTACCTCGGATGGTCCGATGAGGGAGAGCCTAAATGGAGGGACGATTCCCGGCGTTCTGCCAACAGGAAACTTTGGCTCACGGACAGAGGAACGTTTTCAAGTGCTTAAGGACTATACAGATGGTGGACCTTTGATGTGTGCGGAATTTTGGGTTGGCTGGTTCGATCATTGGGGCAACGGCGGACATATGACGGGCAATCTGGAGGAAAGTGTAAGGGATCTTGATAAAATGCTTGAGATGGGGCATGTTAATATATATATGTTTGAGGGCGGCACTAATTTTGGTTTTATGAATGGCGCGAATTATTATGATGAGCTGACCCCAGACGTAACTTCCTATGATTATGATGCTGTGCTTTCGGAGGATGGCAGACTTACAGAGAAGTACAGGCGCTATCAGGAGGTTATACGAAAATATGCTCCTGTGAGAGAAGAGCAATTTTCTACAGATATACGCAAAAAGGCATATGGAACATTAAAGGTAGAAGATAAAGTGAGCCTGTTTTCCACATTAAATGGCTTAAGCAGAGGGATTCCGGGTATTTCCCCGCAATCTATGGAATGTCTGGGACAGAATTATGGATATATTCTCTATCATTCAACCTTGGAGACAGAGGAGAAGCTTGAAAAGATCCGTCTGTGGGAGGCGAGTGACAGAGCAAATATTTTTGTAGAAGAAAAGCCTGTGCTGACTTTGTATGACAGGGAGCTTTTGACAGAACATAAAATGGAGGTGGATCACAAGAAAGGGGCTTCCCTTGATATATTGGTAGAGAATATGGGAAGAGTGAACTTTGGTCCAAGAATGGAGAGACAGAGAAAGGGTATTAATCAATGTGTGCAGATCAATGGTCATATGCATAATCAGTGGATGCAGTATCCGCTGCCTCTCGATAATATCGCAAAGGTGGATTTTTCAGGAGAGTACAGGGAAGGGCTGCCGGCATTTTACCGTTTTCGCTTTCAGGCAGCAGAAAGCTGCGATACGTTCTTAGATTTTAAGGGGTGGGGAAAAGGATGTGCCTTTATCAATGGCTTTCATCTGGGACGCTTCTGGGAGATCGGTCCTCAGAGGAGGTTGTATATTCCCGGACCACTAATTAAGAAGGGAGAGAATGAGATCATTCTTTTTGAGACGGAGGGAAAGGCAGCAGAAACCATTGAACTTTTGGACGAACCAGATATTGGATTAAAGTAGAGATGTTTTTAAGTATAGGATAAGCTGCCACGGCATAAAAGATGCTGTGGCAGTTTTTCAATGCATGGTTCTGGCTGATGGAGCTATATCGTTCCATCAGCATACAGACTGCGCGGCGATGTTAGATTACACAAAACTTAATAGCGAAATTTTTTCTTTTATGTGCGAATATCAGAATGAAATTCCTGTCTATATAGGAGAGGGGCACATACAAAGGAGGTTGTTATGGAGGATTTTCAGATTATAAAGTTGTACTGGAGCAGAGATGAGGACGCTGTGCGCGAGACAGCACAAAAGTATGGGAAGCTTTTGGGGCATATTTCTTATCAGATTCTGTCAAATTATGAGGACAGTGAGGAATGTGTAAATGATACTTATGGCAGGGCGTGGGATTCTATGCCTCCCCAGAATCCAAGCAATCTGGCGGCGTATCTTGGCCGAATTACGAGAAATCTGTCAATCAATCGATGGCATCAAAATCATGCAAAAAAGAGAGACAGCGGAGCGTCTGTGTTGTTGTCGGAGCTTTCAGATTGTATTTTTGCAGGACAGACGCCGGAGGAGGCGATTGAGGGCTCTATATTGACGGAGGTTATTGTCAGATGGTTGGAAGCATTGCCAAAGGAAGATAGAGTCTTATTTGTGCGGCGGTACTGGTATTGTGATAATCTGGAGACATTGGCGAGAGAATATCTGACTACGGCAAATAAGCTGGCGGGACGGTTGTTTCGCATGAGAGTGAAGCTGAGAGAAGCGCTTGAGAAGGAGGGTGTGACAATATGAAGGAAAAGAAAGTATTTGATGCTATCACCAATCTGCCTGATCCGATGGTGATGGAGGCGGAAGAATATATAAATCATAAAAAGAAAAGGAGGAGGGTGCTTTTTGCATCTCTTGCCGCATGTGCAGTTCTCGTATTTGGAGCAGCAGGATTGGGAATACAGAAGGTAGGAACAGGGGTGGAAGCAATTATTAAGGTGACATATCCAAAAGCGTATGCGTATGATGATTATGATACAAGGAGTGAGATCAGAGAAAAGAATCCAGTGGAAGAAAGCTTTCTCAGTGCAGTTCAGGGATTTGCATGGCGGACTTCTTCGGTATTTTTAAAAGATAAGAAAGAAAACGTCAATTATTCTCCACTGTCTTTATATTATGCATTGTCGCTTGCGGCATCTGGTGCGGAGGGGGAAACGGCGGCGGAACTGCTCTGTCTCTTAGGGGTGGAGGATCAAGAACAGTTGTCAAGTCAGTGTAGCAATCTATATCGTCTGTTGTATGCAGACAATAAAATTGGAAAATGTAAAATTGCAAATTCATTGTGGCTAAGCAAAGATATTACCTTTCAGCCAGATTACGTTAAAAATGCAGCGGAGAAATTTTATGCACCTGCCTATTATGTTGATTTTGCCGATGAGAAGACAACAGAAGCTATGGCAAACTGGATCGCAGACAACACAAATGGAGTATTACAGCCAGAGCTTAAGGAAAATACAGAGAGCTTAATGACAATTCTCAATACTATATATTATAAGAATGAGTGGGTAGATTGCTTTGATAAAGACAAAACCAAGACAGATACCTTCTATCTCTCAGATAGCAGTACAGTGGAATGTGACTATATGAACAGAACATATAATTCTGCAGGTTTTAGTAAGGGAACAAACTATACAATGTCGCGCTTAAGTCTGAAATATTTTGGAAGTATGGTATTTATCCTGCCAGATGAAGGCGTCTCTCTGGATGAGCTGCTTGAGGAAGAGAAATTGAAGGAGATCTTTGAGGCAGAGGATAATGGATATGGAGAGGTTGTGTGGCAGGTGCCTAAATTTGATTTTGGATCGAAGTTTGATATGGCAAAGGAGCTTCAGGCACTTGGAGTGAGAGATGCCTTTGATGAAAAGGAAGCAGATTTTTCGCGCATCACTGAGGAGATGGCATATATCTCAGATATTCGGCAGGAGACTCATATAAGTATTGATGAGAAGGGTGTAGAGGCGGCGGCTTTTACACAGATAGATTATGCGGGTGCCGGTTTGCCGCAGGACAGAGCAGATATGATTCTTAATAGGCCATTTCTCTATGCGATTGAGACTTTTGATGGAATCCCCATATTTATAGGAATCTGTGAAAATCCAACAGAGAGATAAAAGGATTGGCTATACGAACCTCTTCTGAAACTGATAAAAGAAAATGCATTTTACAAGAAGATATGCTATACTGATAGAAATAAATCAATGGTATGTTTTGAAAATAGAAAGGTGGTTGTCTGTTATGGATAAGATTAGATTTTATGTGCCGGATTTTTATTCTAATTTTCGGCTGATTACGGTATTTCATGATTTGATGGAGGCTCTGCCAGAATATTTTTATGATAATATTACTATCGGTGCAGCATATGGCTGTTTTCCGGGCAGTATCTGGAATGGCGGCCGGGTGATGCTGGGAAGCTGTACAAAGCAGGAGATGGAATATGTGATCTCCGAGTTAAACCGAAGGGATATTGCTGTTCGATACACTTTTACGAATCCCTTGATAGAAAAGCGTCATCTGTTGGATACCTTTTGTAATTTGTGCATGGAGCTTGGCATTGGCGGAAAGAATGAGGTTTTGGTTAATTCGCCCTTACTTGAAGAGTATATTAGAAATGCTTTTCCCGACTATCCGGTGATATCTTCCACAACAAAGTGCATCGCAGATTTCGCGTCGATCTGTCAGGAGCTAGAAAAGGATTATGCGCTGGTGGTGCTTGATTCAGCGATGAATAATACAGAAGAATTATTTTCTCTGGATCACAAAGATCGAATTGAGCTGATTGTCAATCATTATTGTATGGATAACTGTCCAAGACGAAAAGAGCATTATCTGTGTGTGGGAAGAAGTCAGCTTGAATTTTCTGAACCTGATTTTGCGGAGTGTGATAATATTAACAGAGATTTTTATCAAATAATGAAGAACCGCTCCTTTATTACAGCGGAGGCGGTTCTAGGGAAATACAAAGAGGCGGGTTTTCGCAATTTTAAGCTGGATGGAAGGGCTTTTAATAAATTTAAGGTGCTGGAAAGCTTTATCTATTATTTTGTTAAGCCAGAACACCGTGAGATGGTTCGGCATGGAATCTTAAAGAAAGAATTTAAAGCGGAGCTCCGATAATTAGATAGATAATGGTTCCCACCACTCCGGTGCCAAAGATAATGGAGATGGCGCTTGCCTTATATTTTCTAAGAATAAACAGTGCTCCAAGAAACAGCACACATTCTACTACTCGAAAGTCTGAGAGTACGATAGCGCTTTTTTCAGCTTGAAATAGTCCAAGCAACAGGATGGAGAGTCCTGCGGATGCAATCAGTGCCACCACGGCAGGGCGCAGTGCGGACAGAACCGTCTGAACACCGGAGAAGGTGCGGTATTTATAATAAAAATATCCCAGTGCGAGGCAAATACAAAATGATGGCAGAATACATCCGATGGTACAGAGAACGGCGCCCGGAACTCCTGCAAGGCGAGTGCCCACAAAGGTAGCTGAGTTGATGGAGATAGGTCCCGGTGTCATCTCTGCAATCGTGATAAGATCGGTAAATTCTTCTAGGGTCATTAGATGATGTGTATATACAATCTGGTTCTGAATAAGAGGAATGGCAGCGTATCCACCTCCTACGCTAAATAAGCCCACTTGAATAAAGCTAAAAAATAATTTCAGTAATAAAGGCATTATACCTGTTCCTCCTTTTTTGTTCTTTTCAGATGGATAAGCAGATCTGCGATCCCGACAAATAGACATGCAAGGATAATTAACATCGCGCTGACATCAAATATTACTGCGGCCACAAAGGCTCCTATCATTAATAGAATATAGAGCATACGGCGCGTTTTTACCACGTTTTTTCCTAGATTTATCACTACATCGAAGATGACAGCAGCGACACCTGCACGCATAACCTGAAGGGCGATCGCGATAATGTGGTTGCTGCGAAATTGTGTGTAAAAATGGGAGATAATGGAGATAATAATCATCGGCGGCAGAGCAGTCCCAAGAATTGCTGTGAGGGAACCGGGGATTCCTGCCATACGGTAGCCTAAAATAACAGATGCATTAATAGGGATAGGGCCCGGAGAGGACTGGGCGATCGCGGTGATGTCAAGCATCTCATCCTCATCTAGCCATTGCAATTCTTCGACGAATTTCTTTTTAAATAAAGATACGATAACAAAGCCACCTCCAAATGTGAAGGCGCTGAGAAGAAAGGTAGCTTTAAAAAGCTTCCACAATATTATAGCTTTCTTTTCTTGCGTTTTCATAGTCGTTCCTCCCGTCTTGTACATAGATATATCAATTAACCTTCCATATCATAGCACAGTTTATTGATAAAATGAAATTATAGTTATTTATTATATCATAAAAATATATTATAATATTTCATAAGTATTATATTTAAGTAGAACCTTTTGCAAGTAATAGAAGAAGTGGAGGACAAGGATGCTTGATTTTCGTATGGATACATTTCTTGCAGTGTGCCAATGTATGAACTATACGCGGGCGGCGGAGATGTTAAGCATTACTCAGCCGGCTGTTTCTCAGCATATTCGTTATCTGGAGGAGGAATATCAAACAAAATTATTTGTGCAGAGGGGAAGGCGGATAGAGCTGACAGAGAGTGGAGTGCTTTTAATGCATACTGTGCTTCGGATGCAGCATGATGTTATGCATTTAAAGAAGGAAATAGAAAAACAGGAGGGGAGAAGGCGAAAGCTGTGTTTTGGAGCTACATTTACGATTGGGGAGTATCTGGTGCCACCACGGTTGCCAAGATTGCTTGCGGGTTATCCGGGTCTGTCGGTGGAGATTCGTCTTGGCAGTACCATAGGACTTTTGGAGAGGCTTAAGAGGGGAGAGTTGGAATTTGCCATAGTGGAAGGGAATTTTGCAAAGCAGGAATATGCACATATACTCTATAAAAAAGAGCCGTTTCTTGCCGTCTGTGCGCCGGGACATCATTTTATAAAGGAGCCGGATTCTTTGGAGCAGCTTTTGCCGGAGACATTGATTGTACGTGAGGAAGGTTCGGGTAATCGTGAGATCTTGGAGAGGACTTTACAGGGGAAGAATCTTACTCTTGCCGATTTTGCGAGCTGTATTGAGATCAATGATATACAGGCAATTAAGGGGCTTGTCAAGCGGGATGTGGGAATTGGTTTTTTGTATCAGACAGCGGCAGCTCAGGAATTGAGAGAGGGAAGCTTAAAGCAGATTGTGCTGTCAGACTTTCAGATTGTCCATGATATGGCATTTGTCTGGATGAAAGGGAGTGTATTTGAGGATTATTACAGAGAATGTGCAGAACTTTTAAAGCCATTGTAGCTTTGTATTTTGCGGGGCTGTTGCATTAAAAAAACATATACAGAATATTATAATATCTTGCAGGATGAATTTTGTTTTATCATTTTCGGAAAAGGTCCATATAGCCCATCCGCTGTTTTCCTCCGTCAC
>CAJUOO010000085.1 GCA_910588535.1 uncultured Lachnospiraceae bacterium
TTGATAATCAGGAATTATCCTTTATTTAGAGTATATCACTAGTTCTTAAATTAATCAATAATTAAAATTACTTCAGTTTTCTCTGTTATTGTCAAGTAATCGTTGGAAATTTTTTTCACTCATGATTTAACCAATATCACAAATCTGTTCAAAATACCATTGTTAACAGTTTCTTCTGTTCTCCTCTTATCTTTCCTTCTAAACTAATCATGTGTCCCATGGTCGGAGAGTATAACCTTGGCCATTCTTCTTCGGTGCCTTCGCTGACATCAATATCTCTTCATACAATTCCTTTATCTTTCTCTCCTTAGACATTGGCCGTTTTTGCTTGTCTGTCATCTCATTCAGCTTGTCACTGTATTTCTTCGCTAGTATTTTTGACAGATGATTCCCTCTACGTTTGCTCCAACTGGAATGGCTATTCTTCATCCGTTTGACTATTACACCCTATACATGATTCTCCATTGTCCCCATATTCTGGTAATCCAATCCTTCTGAATGGTCTGGCAGATCCAAACACTGTGATTGGTAAGGTAGTAGTCCTCTCCAAGGCTGTTTTTATAAGTCTCCAGATAGTCAAAAAGTTCCCCCTATATCGTTTTCTCATGATGGCTCTTTTTTTATTGTTTTATTCTGATGGAATGGATCTTGCTGGAAGACGTATTTTTGTCTTTTGCTTTTTTTATCCATGATGCACTGTTTGTGTTCAAAATCCGTTGGCTTACTTCGCTAAGGTTGTATTTTGCTGTTATGGTCTCTTTCATGGTATGTATAGAATGTTTATGGTGATACCTATCTTTATTTCGTTCTTGTATCAGCATCTGATCGTAGCGTTCTAGGATATCTTTTGTGGATTGCTGTTCAACCTAGTATACCCATACATAAATTTTTTTTAATTCATTGAAAGTTATTAAATTTTTAGTTATCATTGGTTTCATTATACAGACCCCTTATGTTTTTCTCATTAATTAATCAATAAGACAAATCTGTATAATTGGAAAGAAATTTCGTCTTCGTCCTTTTTTGCCAATGAAAATTATATTCTAAGGGTTTATTTATGTTGGTATCAAGTGTATGGGCATAAAAGTTTTGTTATGAGGTGTTAATTTAGAAAAGGTGCATTGTGCAAAGGGGTTATTGCGTGTGCTGCTTTTTGGACTACGTTATATAGGGATCTTTTATAAATTTTAAGAATTCAGGAAAGAAATATTTAAGAATTGTACAAAATTTTTGAAAGTATATTTTGATATACTATTTGTAATCAAATTTAAATAAATTTAAATCAAGTTTACGAAAATTTGCATATTATAGCAAATAATTCCAGAAAGGAGTTGGATTATATATGAAATATCTTACTATTACAGTTCCATGTTATAATTCTCAGGATTATATGGAGCGGTGTATACAATCGTTGTTGGAGGGCGGCAATGATGTTGAGATTATTATAGTTGATGATGGTTCGACGGATAGAACACCTGATATTGCGGATTACTATGAAGAGAAATACCCTGAAATTGTGAGAGTGGTACATAAGGAGAATGGTGGGCATGGTTCTGGCGTGAACAAAGGGCTGGAGCTAGCGACAGGAAAATATTTTAAGGTGGTTGATTCAGATGACTGGCTGGATAGAGATGTATATCTTACGTTGTTGAAACAGCTTAAAAGGCTTTGCAGACAGAAAGATTCTACCAAGCACCCAGATCTTTTGGTATGCAATTATATCTACGATCATTATAATGAAGGAACATGTAAAAAAGTTCATTATAGAAATGTTTTTCCGGCGGGGAAGCTGTGCAACTGGAATCATATGGGGCACTTTCGCATGTCACAATATTTAATTATGCACGCGCTGATCTTTCGGACAGAGGTGCTCATTCAGTCAGGCATTCGATTGCCAGAACACACCTTCTATGTAGATAATCTTTTTGCGAATCAGCCACTTGCGAATGTAAAAACCATTTGTTATCTCGATCTTGATCTTTACCACTATTTCCTTGGAAGGGAGGATCAGTCTGTCAATGCCAAGGTTCTTATGAAGCGGATTGACCAGCAGATTTTAGTGACAAAGCTGGTGACAAAATGTTTTGATTTAAGACAGATAAAAAAAGAATATCCAAAGCTGGAAAAATATCTGTGCAGAAATATTTCTATTATGTTAGCGATCTCATCTATTCATCTACTACTGATGCAGACCAAGGAAGCGCGCGGTAAGAGGAAGAAGCTTTGGGAGGAAATAAAGGAATATGACCATGCCTTGTATTATAGATTGAAATATAGCACAGTAAGCGGTTTTACATATCTTCCGGGCAGAGTAGGTGATTGTCTGACACTATTTGGCTATAAGGTTGCAAAAAAATGGCTACTATTTCAGTAGATACAGAAAGAGGGATGGGATATGAGTAATATTTATATAGCATTTGTGGATACCCCGGGATTTTTTGCAAGCATTATCCGCAGAGTAATTAAACAGAGATATATTCACGTTGTGATTGGGCTTGATGAGACAATGGAGGAGGCGTACAGCATAGGCAGAAGAAATCCCGCGATCCCTTTTTTTGCGGGATTTGTTAAGGAAGATAAAGAAAAGATACTGAAAAAATTTCCAGATGCAGGCTATAAAGTGTGTCGTGTTTCATGTAGTGAGGAACAAAGAGAATATATTAGAAATGCATTACATGAGATGTATCTACATAGATTCCGCTACCATTATACTATATTGGGTCTCCCGCTTATCTTGTTTCAAAAACCATTTGAACAGAGATATTATCACACCTGTTCCTCTTTTTTGGCAAGGCTGTTTGAGGATGCAGGGATATGGCGTTGGAAAAAACATACCTCGATTGTGACACCGAGGGACTTTTATGAAGAGCTAGAGAAAGAAGAGATCTTTGAGGGACCGTTGTATGAGTTGGTTTATCCAAAGGCGACGGTGTGGAGAAAAGTATATGAACAGTAGAAAAAAGATCATTCAATTTATAGTTTTTCTGGCAATTATGTTATTAACCTTTTATGCAGTATTTCGGAAGCAGGAGCTGCCTGAGATCTGGGCGGCAGTCACGCAGATGTCATGGGGCTATGTGATGGCAGCTCTGCTGTTGGGATTATTTTTTGTGAGCGCCGAGGGTATTATGATGAAGTATTTGTTTGCCTCCATGGGTGAAGAAAGCAATATGCGCCGTTGTCTGCTGTATTCATGGGTCGGGTTTTTCTACTCTGGGATCACTCCGTCCGCAACTGGCGGACAGCCAATGCAATTATATTATATGAAAAAAGATGGTCATAAGGCTTCGGATGCAACGGTGATCTTAATGACTATGGCACTGGTCTATAAACTTGTTCTGGTAGTGGCAGGTATTGGTATATTGGCGTTGTGGTATCAGCCTTTAAAAAGCTATATGAAGGGATATATGTTATTTTATTTTGTAGGAATTTTTTTAAACCTAGGTGTTGTATTAATTATAATAGGAGTGATGCTGTTCCCTGCTATATTAATAAAATGTGCGAATGTATTTGATGCATTAATGATATGGCTGCATATCTGGAAAGTGAATCCAGACAGGCAGACTAAGGTACAAGGCTTTGTGGAAAGCTATCGCCATGCAGTGGGATTTATGATAAAACATAGGATTCAGCTAATGGTGATCATTGCTATTACTATCTTACAGAGAACAAGTATGCTTTTGTTGACCTATTTGGTATATTGTGGATTTCATCTGCATGGGGAAGGCATGGGGAAGATTATGGTGCTTCAAGCTGCCGTCTATATAACCGTAGATATGTTGCCTATACCGGGAGCACAGGGAATTACGGAGCTTGTATATAAGACAGTTTTTTCTGGGATATTTACAGAATTTTATTTGGTACCTTCGATGATGGTCAGCAGAGGGATGAATTTTTATATTCCACTGCTTATATGTGCTGTGGCGGCTATATGGGCGGCATATGGAACATCTAATCAAAAGGTTATATATAATATGTATAAAGATAAATAGCGGTATTTACCTATATTCGAATTGGGTAAGTAAGGCAGACCATTCATATAGGCATATTACCTGAAAGTTTATTACAAAATCATTTTCAAAAAGGGTTCCTTTAGAGAACTTCTTTGAAAATGATTTTTTTGTGTAGGGATCTGTGCTGTGGAGGTATGCTACTGAGGCAGCACACGAAAATCAGGACTAGTACCGACGTTTTTCACTAAGCGGGAGCGGGGTGACGGAGGAGCACAGGCAGTTCGCCGGGCGGATCTTTCCTGAAAATGATACAAAAGCCTTCAGCAACAGATAAAGTTTAAAACATACAAGAACCTGTAATTATTGCAAATTTTCTTGTATATACAGGAAAAATCATTTTTTGCAGATGGCTGGAATGAGGGATTGACAGTTGGTAAAAGCCTGATAAAATGAAGACAGTAGAGCGTATCATTACTCTTTTTTGGAATTGTGTACCTATAGAAAGCGGACCTATAACGATACATTGCAAGCATTAGGCATATATGATAATCAAATATATATCGAAAGTTAAGGAGGCAACAAGTATGTTAGATAAAAACGGATTTGACTTGTGGGCAGATGGATATGACAAAACGGTCGGGGTTTCCGATGAAGAAAATACATATCCGTTTGCTGGTTACAGGGATGTGCTTGGCAGCATCTTTCAGTGTATTATGGAAAAACAAAACGCGACAGTGCTTGATATAGGATTTGGAACAGGTACACTCACAACAAAACTATATGAACATGGTTGTTCCATCTATGGACAGGATTTCTCGTCAAGAATGATTGAATTAGCATCCGAGAAAATGCCATGTTCACATCTTTATCAAGGCGATTTTACGAAAGGATTAGTAGAGCCTCTGCGGAACCAATGTTATGATTTTATTGTGGCTACATATTCATTGCATCATTTGATTGATAAACAAAAGATCTCCTTTCTTCACACTTTATGTGATTGCCTGAAAGAGAACGGGAAGATTTTGATCGGTGATGTTGCTTTTGAAAACCGTGATAAATGGAATCAGTGCAGGCAGGAAGCAGGTGATGAATGGGATGATGAAGAAATCTATTTCGTTGCTGATGAACTGAGAAGTGCATTTCCAAACCTTACCTTTAAACAGGTTTCATACTGTGCAGGTATCCTGACATTGACTCATTAATTTCTCGTTTGAAGAACAGTCAGATAAGTGTAAATCTGGTAATTATATATAAGAATATGTATGTTATATCGAATGTTATGCAGAGGGAACATTTTTCCAAAAGAGGAGTATAAATAAAACGAAATATCAAGAAAAGGAGAGATAGAGGATTGCAACTGTACAAGTTAGTAGAACGAAACTTAAGCGAGATAGAGGAGAGAACCATAGAGCATTTTAGATATTATTTTGATGATAAGAGATGCTTTGCTCTGATTGGAGAATATGTGATAGCTGCTTTATCAGATGAGAATTGTAATAATCTGGAAAACCTGAAACAGGAAGCGGTGGAAAACATGGATAGTTTAATACATACGCCGCCGGACTTTAGTACATATGTTATGGATGATAAGTATGGGCTGGTGGTGATGAATTATGAGATATATGGAGTGAGTCCAGAGGTGCTGTCCGATGAAGAGGTTGAGTCTGGCAAGATGACTATTGTCACAGGTCTTGTTGTGAGAGGTATGTGCTTAGAGGCATGTGATGCCGGTGAGATTATTGCGATATACAATAAGGAAGATAGTATTTTATAGTTGGAGGAAATGAGATAGATGAAAGAGAATAGAACAAAATCGGCGCTGTTAGTGATTGATATGGAGAATGGATTTGTTGATGCAGATTCACCGCACTGTATTGCGTATGCCAAAGCTTCTGTACCTGCCTGTGCAGATGCTGTGTCTACAGCGAGGAAGAAGGGGATTCCGGTATTTTTTGTGAAAAGAATATACAGACAGGATGGAAGTGATGTGGAGCTTACAAGATATCGGGCGTGGAAGGAAGGCGGGCGTGCCATGGGTCCGGGAAGTGTGGGAGGAGCCAGTGCGGAGGCAGCGGAAGGACTAAAACCACAGAGAGGAGATTATACAATTATAAAACCAAGGTGGAGTGCATTTTTTGGAACAGAGCTGGATCTGATATTGCGGAGGTTAAAAATAGAGACGGTGATTCTCACAGGGACGACAACGCCAAACTGTATTCGCACAACCTGTTATGATGCCAACTCACTGGATTACAATGTTGTGGTGTTGGAGGATTGTTGCTCTTCCCAGACTAAGGAGATTCAGGAGATGAATATTGCAGATATGGCGCGGATGGGAGCTATTATTATAGACCATGTACAGTTTAGAGAATACAGGGAGGATACTGTGGGCAATGAGAAGGAAGTGATTGCGAGAGAAATTCAAGAGACAGAGCTCTTGCCAGAGCCATTTGGGGAGACAGAAGGCATTGTTGGCTGGCTGGATCGATGGTAGGAGAGTGCCCTTCTTGGGGCTGGACAATTTGTCGTATTCCAGATATACTTAGATTATATTAAGAAGTTTAGGCAGGAGGGGTAGTGTATGAGATTTGAGGTAAATTTGCCAGAGATTCCAGAAAAAGAGTTTGTGATAACGGAATTTGGTGCAGTGATGGGCGGAAAAGTATCAAATTCAGCAGCATTTGCAGGGGCGATAGAGGCAGCCGCGCAGGCAGGTGGGGGAAAAGTCGTGATTCCGCCCGGTATCTGGCTGACGGGACCGATTGAGTTAAGGTCGAATATTGAGCTTCACGCGCAGAGGGGCGCGGTGATTGTCTTTGATAAAAATCCACAGGAATATCCAGTATTTATCGCAGATTATGAGGGGCAGCCAAGGATTCGCACAGTTTCGCCCATTCATGCGAGGGAGGCAGAGAATATCGCTATTACTGGAGAGGGAATTTTCGACGGAAATGGCCAGCTTTGGCGCCCGCTCAAAGAGATGAAGGTGACAAAGAAGCAATGGCAGCAGTGCCTTGAAAAAAGTCCTTATGTAATAAAAGGCAAGGAGGGAGGCATTTGGCTTCCGACGGAGAGCATTTATCAGGGACATCAGGCAGGAGAACCAGATGTCACAGATGCAGATGCTTTGGAGAAGGCGGCGCCGTATTATGATTATTACCGCCCGGTTATGGTGAGTTTGGTAAACTGCGACAGAGTGCTTATTGAGGGAGTGACCTTGCAGAATTCACCCGCATGGAATGTCCATCCGCTGTTTTGTACAAATTTGACGATTCGCAATGCCGTGATCCGCAATCCCTATTATGCACAGAATGGAGATGGGTTGGATCTGGAATCCTGCAGCAAAGCACATATCCATAATGTACAATTTGATGTGGGAGATGATGCGATCTGCATGAAGGCAGGCAAGAACGAGGTGGGAAGAAAAATTCCCGTGCCGACGGAGGATGTTTATATTCATGATTGTGTGGTTTATCACGGGCATGGCGGCTTTGTGGTTGGAAGCGAGATGTCGCGTGGCGTGAGAAGAGTGACAGTGGAAAATTGCAGCTTTATCGGGACAGACTGTGGACTGCGCTTTAAGAGTGCCATTGGGAGAGGCGGCGTGGTGGAGGACATAACTATCGATGGTATCTATATGATGGATATTCCGGGGGAGGGAATAATCTTTCATATGGGTTATATGCTGACAAGCATGGATCGCATAGATGAGGAAAAGCTGAAGACAATCAAGCCGGAGGATATTCCGGAATTTAGAAATATTACCTTTAAAAATGTGTTCTGTAAGGGTGCAGGGCAGGCGATTCGTATGGAAGGACTTGCACAGATGCCGATACATGACATTACGATAGAGGATTCTTACTTTATTGCTGACAAGGGATATACAGAAAGCTTTACAAAAGATATTACGTTTAAGAATGTAAGGATTGAGGGCAAGGCTTGAACGAGGATTTAAGATTTTGCTGTGGACAAACAGCACGGCTGAAAGGCATCAGGAAGGGGTATACAGATGACAGGGAACACACAGATCAGCCCGATTGTGAAATGGGTAGGCGGAAAAAGGCAGTTATTGGCTGATATTATGCCATTGATCCCAAAAAAATATTCAACTTACATTGAGCCATTTGTCGGCGGAGGGGCAGTCTTTTTTGAATTGCAGCCCAAGAAAGCGATTATCAATGATTATAACAGTGAGCTTATTAATGTCTATCTCACGGTCAGAGATTCGGCGGAGGAATTGATTGAGTTACTAGAAAAGCATGATATGCATAATTCGGAGGAATATTTTTATGAGATTCGGGCGATGGACCGCAGAGAGGACTATGAGAAAACTTCAGGTACAGTAAAGGCAGCGAGAATTATTTATCTTAATAAAACTTGCTATAACGGTCTATACCGTGTTAATATGGCAGGGCAGTTTAACGCGCCCTACGGCAAATATAAAAAGCCGAATATTATTAATGCTGAGACAATACGGGCCATGTCAAAATATTTGCAAAAAAAGGGAATTGAGATATGTAATGGGGATTATAAAGATATTCTAAAAAGGGCGCGGAGGGGAGCCTTTGTCTATCTTGATCCGCCGTATATGCCAATTTCTTTATCCTCCTCTTTCACTGGCTATACAGAAAACGGATTTTCCTATGAACAGCAGGAGTGCTTAAAAAAAGAATGTGACAAGCTCCGGGCAAAAAAGATCGCATTTTTACAATCTAATTCAGACTGCCCGGAGATCCGCAGCCTATATAAAGAGTATGAGATCCGAACGGTTCAGGCGAAGAGGAGCATTAACAGCAATGCGGCAAAACGCGGAGAGATTAGTGAGGTACTGATTTATTATGTCCCTGATAAAGAATAATCTCTCAGCAAATGAAGCATGGCAGGAGTTGCTTCAAAAATATAATATTTTATGTGAAATTGATAGAAATGGCTGCTTTCATATTAAGGCAGGTCAGATTAAGGAATATAAGGAACCAAGGCTTATGGCAAAGTGGGATAGCTCTGACGCGCTGCCGGAGGTCTTTCGAAAGAACAAGATCAATATTTTGCCGGACAGCCGAAGCTCCTATGTGCTGGGTGATTTTATACTATATCAAAAGCTTCCTGAGCTTGAGGAGCCTATTACGCGGATGACACAGATTGAGCTGCCAGAATTTGAGTCCATTCAAGTAAATGAGATCAGCTCTGAGGCAAATGCCATTCATGTGCTGGTTTTATCAGGTATCTTAAATGATTTTCTGGGTACGGGTGAAAATGTCGCGACTTTTAACGGGCGAATGGGCACAGGAGTTTTTGATTTTACTGTTGACACATTCAGGGGAAAAAAGCAGTACATCCATGTGGATAACGCGCAGTGTGAGATTGATGGAGGCTTTGAGAATAAAGAATCAGTGGTCATTATGGAGGCAAAAAATGTTGTACATGAAGATTTTCATGTGCGTCAGCTTTACTATCCTTACCGTCTGTGGAGACAAAAAGTGCGCAAACCGATCCGGCTGGTCTTCTCAATCTATTCAAATATGATATATCGTTTATTCGAATATGAATTTACAGTATTGGAGGACTATTCATCCATAAAACTTGTGAGGACAAAGAATTATTCTCTACAAGACACAAAGATCACGATGGATGATTTAAAGAATATAAGATACCATGTCAAAGTAAAAACCGATGATAATATGGAAAACGCAGATGTCCCTTTTATTCAGGCAAACTCAATGGAACGAGTGATTTCTATGTTGGAGCATATCTATGAAAATCCCATGACAAGTCAACAGGTCGCAGAATTGATGGATTTTGATTTAAGACAGTCCGACTATTACTATAATGCTGGGAAGTATTTGGGTCTATTTAACAAACAAAAAGAAGACAGACAGAGAGTGATCACACTTACAGATCTAGGAGTTGAAATCGTTCGGTTAAGCTATAAAAAAAGACAGCTTAAGTTAGTAGAGCTTATATTGCAACATCAAATATTTATGGAGTTTTTTGACACTATGCTCCTGACAGAAGAGCTGCCGGATAAAAAAATGATAGAAAAAGAGATGCGGCGCCTTCATGTGTGCAATGAAAGTCAGATAGTGCGCCGGGCAAGCTCTGTATATAGATGGTTGAAATGGATAGTTCAACTTACAAGATTGTAATACAATTAACAAAACTGTCGAGAGCTGTCGGAATTTTTCATACGATATACATTTACAATTCTATTTTTTTGTAATAAAATATGTATCGGAGATAATTTCGTCAGGATCTTCGTTTCTAAATATAGTTCTAGGGAAATACATAAGTATTTAACTCTTTTATATCTTTTTCATTCCGTATTCCTATCATGGTTTCTATACTACAAGAGAGAAAACAAAAAACAGGAAGAAGAGCGCTGTTGCGTCCCGGCGGCAGTGCTTTTTTCTATGTGCGCCCAGTATGGGCGCAATCTAATCGGTGAAAGTCCGTAACACACCCTG
>CAJUOO010000086.1 GCA_910588535.1 uncultured Lachnospiraceae bacterium
CTTAGCGAGGTTTCTCACGAGCTTAGTATCCGTTACGTTTTTCACTAAGCGCAAGTGGGGTGACGGAGGAATACAGCGGATTGGCTATACTACTTTACTGAATGGTTCTTCTTCATATACTTGCAGATCTGTATTTATTATAATTATGTTTGTATTCATAGAGTATTAAATTGTCTTAAAGAAGACTGCAAAAGCTATCTATTCTGTATAAGCAAAGATACTGCGTGTTTTGCCTAACTGATAAAAACAGCTCGGTGAACTGCCTGTGGTTCTCAAGGAACCTATTGAAAAACGCCGGCGCTTAGCGAGGTAGTTTCGAGCTTAGCGTCCGCTGCGTTTTTCACTAAGCGAGAGCGGGGTGACGGAGAACCACAGGCAGTTCACCGGGCGGATCTTCACAGAAAATGATACAACTGATTTTTAAAACAGATAAAATATAAAATTTACAAAAAGTCATAAGACAACGCTGCATGTATACTATATCTTGTATAATCAACACTTATTGCGACAGCACCTACTTCTGCACGTACAACTATTTCTGCTCATTTCCCTACGTGCCTCTGTGCATAAATATAGAAGGACATCCAGTTGCCCGATGTCCTTCTTTCTTTATCCTATCTTAGACAGGATATGCCTTATTCTCTTTGTCTGCCACAGCAGAATCCACCTTTGTCTTCTGCGCTGCTCTATATTTAAAGAAATCTGTAGCAACCTGCGGGAACAGTGCATAGGACAATACATCCTCCTCCTGCTCCATCCACTCTGCACATTCCTTTCTAAACTTATCAAGCTGAGGCTCGATAAGATCAGCAGGACGACAGGTAATAGGCTTCACATCACCGATCGCCTTCTTCTGCACCTCTGCATTAAACGGCTTAATTGTCTGTCCAAATTCACCGGCAAGAACCTTCTTGGACTCCTTAGTCACCATCTTATAGCGCTCACCCTGAAGCACATTTAATACAGCCTGTGTACCCACTATCTGTGAGGAAGGTGTTACAAGAGGCGGCTCACCAAAGTCTGTGCGAACCTTCGGGATCTCCTCCAATACCTGATAATACTTATCTTCTGCCTTAGCATCCTTAAGCTGGGATACCAGATTGGATAACATACCACCCGGCACCTGATAGAGCAAAGTCTTGATATTGACACCCATAACCTTTGGATTTAACAGGCCGCTCTTTAATGCCTCCTCCTGCATTGGACGGAAATAGTCTGCAATCTCGGCAAGAAGATTCTGATCCAAGCCAGTATCATATTTTGTGCCCTTAAAGGTCTCCACCATAACCTCCGTCGCCGGCTGGCTGGTTCCCATAGAGAATGGGCTCATCGCTGTGTCAATAATATCTGCGCCTGCCTCCACAGACTTTAAGTAGGTCATGGAAGCGACACCGGATGTATAGTGGGTGTGCATCTGAATAGGAAGCTTTGTTCCAGCCTTCAATGCCTCCACCAATCTAGTAGCCTCATATGGAACCAACAGTCCCGCCATATCCTTGATACAGATAGAGTCTGCGCCCATCTCCTCAATTCTTCTTGCCGTCTCTTTCCAGTAATCAAGCGTGTATGCATCGCCAAGTGTGTAGGAAAGCGCGATCTGCGCATGTCCTTTTTCCTTGTTTGCCGCCTTCACTGCTGTCTGCAGATTACGAAGATCGTTAAAACAGTCAAAAATACGGATAATATCAATTCCATTTGCGATTGACTTCTGCACGAAATACTCCACCACATCGTCAGAATAATGGTTATATCCGAGAATATTCTGACCTCTAAATAACATCTGAAGCTTTGTCTTCTTAAATCCGTCTCTTAATTTACGCAGCCTCATCCAAGGATCTTCCTTCAAGAAACGAAGGCTGGCATCAAAGGTCGCACCACCCCAGCACTCTACGGAGTGATAGCCCACCTTATCCATCTTATCTATAATCGGCAGCATCTGCTCTGTTGTCATACGTGTTGCAATCAGAGATTGATGCGCGTCACGAAGGACAGTCTCTGTTATTTTTAACGGTTTTTTTGCCTTTTCCTTTTCTGCCATTGTTTGTTGTTTCCTCCATTCTGCCGTAACACGGCTAACATTCTTATACCTTATGCATAAGCACTCAATTTATCTCACTCCGAACATAGCCATAAAGGTACCTGCCGCCACTGCCGTGCCGATAACACCTGCCACGTTAGGCCCCATCGCATGCATCAGCAGGAAGTTTGTCGGATCTGCCTGTGAGCCAACCTTCTGGGACACACGAGCCGCCATAGGCACCGCAGATACACCCGCAGAACCAATTAATGGATTGATCTTTCCTCCACTCAGCTTGCTCATCAGCTTTCCGAACAACACACCGCCCGCCGTTCCAAAGGCAAATGCTATTAATCCAAGTGCTACAATCTTGATCGTGTCCAGCTTTAAGAAAGCTTCCGCGCTGGTTGTAGCGCCCACAGACGTACCAAGGATAATAACAACAATATACATTAATGCGTTGGATGCAGTTTCTGTAAGCTGTTTCACCACACCACACTCACGGAACAGATTTCCGAGCATCAGCATACCTACAAGAGGTCCTGTAGAAGGAAGAATCAGCACAACCACGATTGTGATAATAATAGGGAACAAAATCTTTTCCAGCTTCGATACTGGTCTTAACTGATCCATCTTAATCTTGCGTTCCTCCTCTGTGGTCAATGCCTTCATGATCGGAGGTTGAATAATCGGAACCAAGGACATATAAGAGTACGCTGCCACTGCGATCGGTCCCATATAATCCGTCTGCCCAAGTTTACCAGCAAGGAAGATGGAGGTAGGTCCGTCCGCTCCTCCAATAATGGAGATTGCCGCCGCTGCCTTATCATTAAAGCCCATCGCCATCGCCATCAGATACGCGGCAAAGATACCAAGCTGTGCCGCTGCACCCAAAAGAAAACTTCTGGGATTCGCGATCAGCGGACCAAAGTCTGTCATCGCGCCCACGCCAAGGAAAATAAGTGATGGCAGGATACTCCACTCATCCAACAGATAAAAATAATGAAGCAGACCACCAACACCATTATCTGAATCCTCAATCGTCTTCATAATATCAGGATACAGATTTACCAAAAGCATACCGAAAGCAATCGGAACCAAAAGAAGCGGCTCATATTCTTTCTTTATTGCCAGATACAAAAAGAAACAAGCCACAGCGACCATCAGGTAATTTCCCCATGTCAGATTGAAAAAAGCCGACTGATGTATCAGGTTGCTCATTGTCTCAATTACATAAGTCATGTCTTAACCTCCCATGTATTTTATCAGAAACATAGGGAATCTAGTTTAATGTAGCCAATACATCACCAGCTTCAACAGATTGTCCTACAGTTACGTTTATACTTGCGATTGTTCCATCGGAAGTTGCAACAATCTCGTTCTCCATCTTCATCGCCTCAAGAATAAGAAGAACCTCACCCTTCTTTACAGCCTGACCTGCATTTGCCTTAATATTGAGGATCTTGCCCGGCATAGGAGCATTCACCTTCACTGCCCCCTGTGCTCCTGCAGGAGCTGCTGGCTTTGGAGCTGCCTTGGGAGCCGCTGGTCTTGATGGAGCTACAGGAGCACTTACCGGTGCACTTCCCTGTCCGCCCTCTTCTACAGTTACATCATATGCCGTTCCATTTACGGTGATTGTATAATTTTTCATTGATAAAAATCCTCCTTCAATCAATTATCTTCTCGCTCTCTTAATACTTCTTACATGGAAGCCGCTGTTTGAAGCTCCTGACGCACCTTCATAGGCTGCGATTGCCGCTGTAATGACAGCCACAAGCTCAGAATCATCCACAAGCTCCTCCGCTTCCTCTATCTGTGCCACAGCATTATCAACTACCGGTTCTGGCTCCCTCTTTATCTCCTGCTTCTGCGGCTTATTTAGATACCTAAACATTCCTATGATCCAAGATATAAAAATCAGGACAACAAACACCGTTCCCATACCCATAATGGTATTTAATAATGCCTTTCCTATATCAACAGCGGATATTAACATACTTTTACCTCCTATACACAGCCATGCTTCTTATCTGGTCTGTCCTCTCTCTTGGTAAATAACATCTCATAAGCGCCGATCACATATTTTCTGGTATCCTGAGCCTCGATAATGTCATCCACATAGCCCCTTCTCGCCGCTGCCTCCGCGCTGGACTGAAGCTTTGCATACTCGGCTGCCTTGTCAGCGATCAAGGTATTCGCATTATCTGCCGCCTTGATCTCATCCGCATACATAATTCTTGCCGCCGCATCTGCATCCATCATGCCAATGGAAGCCTCCGGCCACGCATACACAATATCTGCGCCGATGGATTTGCTGTTCATAGTTAAATATGCACTTCCAAATGCTTCCCCCATCACCACAGACACTTTTGGAACCGTCGCGCTCGCAAATGCATAAGTAAGCTTTGCCACTGCCTTCGCAAGCTTTTTCTCCTCGTTTACAGTCGCAGCATATCCTTTTACATTTGTGAGAGACAAAATCGGAATATGAAAAGAATCACAGAAGCTCACAAATCTAGCTGCTTTCTCGCAGCCGTCCGCCGTCAGCGCAGAATCAAAACTTTCTGCTGCCTCTCCATCCTCTCCAAGGATCTCACTGCGATTTGCCACTGCTCCCACTGTATTTCCGTTCAGACGGATAAAGCCTGTCACCATATTTTTCTCATAGCCAGCCTTTACCTCATAGAAAAAGCCATTGTCAGAGATGGAGGACAACACATAACCGGCATCCTTCGCTCCATTCTCAAGCCCAGCACAAACACGATTCAGATCATCACCACATTCTGCATAGGATAGATCGTCCTCATTATTCGCAGGAAGAATCGTCACAAGCTCTCTAAGCTTTGCGATCAACGTATCCTCATCTCCGATGAGATCAGCAATGCCGGACTGATGAGCCGCAAACTTTGCGGAGGATGTATCATTCTTCTCTGTATAATTACCCTCCAATGTATTCGGGGAATTGACAAAAAGCTTTGCCTTCTTCTCCTCCATAAAAGTAAAATCAGATAGGGCAGAAGCCACTGCCATACCGCCACCACACACGCCAAAGATCGCTGTGATCTGTGGAATTACGCCAGATGCCATAGCCTGAGCCATATATACCTCCCCAAAGCCATTCAATGCATCCGTAGCCTCCTGAAGCCTAAGCCCAGAACAATCTACAAGCCCAACCACTGGAGCTCCCACCTTCATCGCCATCTTGTATACATTCGCAATCTTCTTTGCATGCATCTCACCGATGGAACCATTCATCACAGTTACATCTTGGCTGTATACATACACAAGATTACCGTCAATCACACCATATCCGGTAATGACGCCATCCGCAGGCGTTTCTTTTTTTTGCATGTTGAAATCTGTATTTCTGGCAGTCACATATCCGCCGATTTCAACAAAACTACTGTCATCAAGCAGCGCTTCTATTCTGCGCTTCGCTGATGTCTGTGCTGTTGTACTCATGATTCAGCCCTCCATTTTAATAATAATGTAAAAATTCTGCCAATTTTAATTCTATATCACTCCATCAGAAAATTCAAGTACATTTTACAATCTGTATAAAATTTTAACAGCCATACCACACTATTTAAAAACAATATCTCCGAAGCAAGCTGGCGGACATTCCCCTCCCCGCAATGCTGTGGATCTACAGAGTATATGACCCTCATGACAGTCTCCAATATGTCCAAATCAACCATGGTTGGTTTTATATAGACACTTGACTCATTGCTCACGACAATCCATACCTTCTTCCACAGCATTTTGAGAAACGTTCGAAGCCAGCACATAGAAAATTCTATCTTTTTAAAATTTTATATAGTGGCTGTCCTTTCTATTACATTCCTTTTCTATTTTATAGTCCCCTGTCTCGTCGCTGATCTCCAATAGCCCACAATTTCCAAGGTTCATATTCCAGAAACAGTCAATCTTCTCTTTTCTAATCTGATAGATCATAGAGTGGATCGCAGCCCCATGTGAGACCAGCAGAACCTTTTTTCCCGGAAGTGTCCCTCTGATCTCTGATAAAAAAGACCATGTGCGCGCGGAAAGCTCCAAAAGAGATTCCCCTCCCTCTGGTGTCGCATACCTCAAAGGGTCCTTAAAAAAATTATCATAGGGCGGCTTCATCTCATCAAGCACTGTTCCCTCCAACACGCCAAAACTAATCTCCTTCAAGCGCTCCTCCAAGATAATTTCCTCCCTAGACCTCCCCGTCGCAAGCACTGCAGTCTCCACCGCCCGAATCAGGGGGCTGGAATAAACTCTGTCAAATAATATGCCAGAAAGCTCTTCCCTAGCACGCAAAGCCTGCTGTCTCCCTCTCTCATTCAACGGATTATCCTTCTGCCCCTGAAGCACACGTCTGGTATTATCATCCGTCTCCCCGTGGCGCATAATATACAAATGCATCGTCTCTCTCCCTTCTGCGCTGTCTCTATCTAACCCCCTGCACAGAGCAATACTCATACAGAGCGCTGTGTCTATATAATCATTCTTCCTTTAGATGAAAACGATTTACCAACTCATGCAAGCGCTTTGACTGTTCAGATAATTCTGCACTTGTAGAAGCACTATTTTGTGCAAAGGAAGAATTGGATTGCACCACATTGCTGATTAATTCTACATTTTCTGCAAGCTGTTCCAATACATGATTCTGATTTTGTGATGCACTGCTGATCTTATCCATCGATCGCACGATCTCCTCAGAACCCTCCACCACAGACAAAAGAGAGCGCGCCGTCTTATCTGCAATGCCCATACCATTTTCTACTGCTTCCTGAGAATCCTTGATCAGAGCTGCTGTCTGGCTGACTGCCTCCGCACTCTTTGCCGCCAGATTGCGGATCTCATCCGCCACCACGGCGAATCCTTTTCCCGCCGCTCCTGCTCTTGACGCCTCAATTGAAGCATTGAGAGAGAGCAGGTTCGTGCGGGATGCAATATCCTGAATGGTCTTCACAATCTTCTGAATCTCCCCAGAGGAATGGCTGATCTCTGACATTGCTTGGATCAGCCTCTCCATCTCCGCATTGCTCTCTCTAATGTTCCTTCCCACCTCAGTGACATTCTCGTTTGCCATCTGTGCATCCTTCGCATTTTCTGACACATCCTTTGACAAGCTCTCTATCGAGGCCGCGAGCTGATCGATCGCCGCCGCCTGTTCTGACGCGCCGTCCGAGAGAATCTGGGCACCAGAAGACACATTGTCAGAGCTTGCTGACACCTCATCCGCCGACAGGACAATCTGATGCAAGGTGTCATTCAACGACTCTGCAATTTTCTCTATAGATACCTGAATCGGTATAAAATCTCCTATATACTTCTGCGTGATGGCAATATCCATATGATTATCCGCCATCTTAGAAAGCTGCCCAGAAATATCCTCTACATAATTGCTCATTGTCGCACTGATGTGATTAAATGCCTGCGAAAGCTGTCCCAGTTCATCATTGGACTGAATATCAATATGAATACTCAGATCTCCCTTCTCCAGCCTCGCCGCCCCATCTGCAATACGCTGAATGGGAGCCAGCGACCGCACTATAATGCGGTTTACCAAAAACAGCAGAATAGCGCCAAACAACACCACCAAAAAAGTCAGCTTTCCCGTACCCTCTATAATAGGATAATGAAATTCCATACTGTCAACCGTAAGATGCAGCGTCCAGCGGGTCTTTCCATTCACAGTCAGCGGAATTGTCACAGAAATTCCATTTTTCCCCGTGGAATAATTTTTCTCTCCCTCGATAATAGAGAGATTATTTCTCTGATCTCCCTCTGGCATGGCATAGATTCTGTCTGCCGTCTCCATCATAGACTGATAACCGACATCCGAGGCAACCTTGCCCACCTTCATTCCGTCGGCAGAATCCACCAAAATTGTGCCATCCTCCGCAAGTGCAACCAGATGAGCAGACTTATAATTTGTGTTGACCAAAAGCTGCTCCTGCATATTATCCAGCGCCACATCAACGCCTGACACTCCAAGAAATTTCCCCTCGGCATCCCAGACAGGAGCGATAATACTGATCATCATTATATTCTTTCCCATCAGCTCATATATATAGGGATCCATAATATATGGTTCTCCTGTCGCCTTGATCTGCATATAATATTCTTTTTCATAATTGTCAAAAGCATCTTCGTGTTTTTCAAAAACATATCCCGTCTTCTCTTCATTGGGATATACTACGGACTCATAAGCAATCTCTCTTTTGTGAACACTGTAAGGTTCACCATTAGCGTCCGCAATGGCATTTTGCTCAAAATAGGCAAAACCCGTAGGAAAGCCGTCACCGCCTTCCAAAAGTCCCACCAATGCCGTGTCAATTGCACCCCTCTGCTCCTTCGGGTCCAGTGCAGAAATATTCCGAAGAGAGCCTGCAAATCCCACTACTTTTCCATATGCATTCTCAATGTCCGTAGATACCAAAAAAGCATTTTCGTAGGCAACTGCCGCCAGCTTTTCCTTGTTCACTTGAATCAAGGATCGCGCGGAAAGAACAGCTGCCATCAAAATAGTCAGCAAAAAAATAACAGCAACAATCATTGCCATTTTTGAAATAATTTTTTTGCTAAGGCTGTCGCTCTTGCCGCCATTCACAATTTTTGCATTTTTTTCTTTGTGTAACATAACATCTCTCCTATAATGAAATAATTGCAATTCCTTCCATTATATCCTGAATTACCCAATAAGTCAATTTCCTGAATTTGATAAATTTTTATCAAAGGCATTGAATTATTTGTCTGCTTATAGTAAAATAAAGGTAATTGCAATACAAAAAACTATATTATTTAAGGAGGATTTACATCATGATGAGATTTACCCTGCCAAGAGATATGTATTATGGAAAGGGAGCACTTGAGCACCTTAAGACCTTAAAGGGCAAGAAGGCAATTCTTGTGCTGGGCGGCGGTTCCATGAAGAAATTTGGCTTTGTCGACAAGGTGTTGGCATATCTGAAAGAAGCTGGCATTGAGACGCAGCTTTTTGAGAATGTAGAGCCAGATCCTTCTGTTGAGACTGTTATGAAGGGCGCACAGGCAATGCGTGACTTTGAGCCAGACTGGATTATCGCTATGGGCGGCGGCTCACCGATCGACGCTGCTAAGGCTATGTGGGTATTTTATGAGTATCCTGACACCTCCTTCGAGGCAATTCTTCAGCCTTTCTCTTTCCCAGAATTAAGGCAGAAGGCAAAATTCCTTGCCATCCCTTCCACCTCAGGAACCGCCACAGAGGTGACAGCATTTTCTGTAATCACAGACTATGCAAAGGGAATCAAATATCCTCTGGCAGACTTTAACATCACACCAGATGTCGCTATTGTAGATCCAGAGCTCGCTGAGACTATGCCTCAGAAATTAACTGCTCACACTGGCATGGATGCTCTGACTCACGCGATTGAGGCGTATGTATCTACCATGAACAGCCCGTTCACCGATCCGCTTGCGCTGAAGGCGATCAGCATGGTATTTGAATGTCTTCCTGATTCCTACAATGGCTGCATGGCTGCCAGAGAGCAGATGCACTATGCACAGTGTCTGGCAGGACAGGCGTTCAGCAACGCTCTTCTTGGTATTGTTCACTCTATGGCACACAAGACTGGTGCTGCTTTCAGCACTGGCCATATTCCTCACGGCTGTGCAAATGCGATCTACCTTCCATATGTTATTCAATATAACGCGAAGGATCAGACAGCAAAGGAGCGCTATGCTGCTATTGCAAGAAGTGTTGGAATTACAGGCTCTGACTCTGAATGTGTCGTTAAACTCTGCCAGAAGATCGACGAGTACAACGTTAAGCTCAACATTCCTAAAACATTGAAGGAATTTGGCATTGTGGAAGAGGAGTTTAAAGAGAAGGTTGCGAAGATCGCTGAGCTTGCTGTTGGTGATGCATGTACTGGTTCTAACCCAAGAGCAATCACTCCTGCTGAGATGGAGAAGCTTCTCACCTGTACTTATTACGGAACGACTGTAGAGTTCTAATTTCATTTTTTATTGTTTCATAATACTTATTTAAGGGTATGGCGCGATCAATAAAACTTGTGATTGCGTCATACCCTCTTTCTATCTACAAAAATATACTTCTTGTATATTAGTATTTTTTCTGTTGTATCATTTTCGGGAAAGGTTCGTCCGGCGAACTGCCTGTGGTCCTCCGTCACCCCGCTCCCGCTTAGTGAAAAAC
>CAJUOO010000087.1 GCA_910588535.1 uncultured Lachnospiraceae bacterium
GCTAACCGCCGGCGTTTTTCAATAGGTTCCTTGAGAACCACAGGCAGTTCGCCGGGCTATTTTATCAATAAGGCAAAACACGTTGTAATCCTACTTATACAGAATTGATAAATTATTTTTGTTATCTCTTTAAGAAAATTTGATGACATACAAATACACGTGAAGGTCAAAAACTTCGTTGCTTGCAGCGGGTTTTTGACCTTCATGGCAGCCGTCATATAACTGCAAGCAATCGCTTGGATCGTTGCTTATGGGAATAAATATAGACACAGAGCTGTAAGTGTATGAAGAATTACAATGTATTTTGTCTTACTGATAAAATAGTCCAGTGAACTGCCTGTGGTTCTCAAGGAACCTATTGAAAAACGCCGGCGGTTAGCGAGGTAGTTTCGAGCTTACCGTCCGTTGCGTTTTTCACTAAGCGCAAGCGGGGTGACGGAGGACCACAGGCAGTTCGCCGGGCGGATCTTTCCAGAAAATGATACGGCAAATTTTTAACAGCAGATAAAACATAATATTTACAACAAGCTATACTTATCCACATATTCTTTGTACATGTGATTTACATTATCCATAAACCAACCGATTTATCAGTATAATTCTCCACAATTTAAAAGAAACTATTCCATTTTTTGTGGATAACTTCTATTTTTTCTCTAATTTTACATTCTTTTTCCACAGCATATCCTATTTATACACAGATTTATCCACAAAATATTTTATGTAATAACCTTTCTCACTGTTCAGCCCTTGTCAAAATCTTTACTATCAGTCCCAAAAGCTCCGGCAGATTAAATGGCTTTGCCATATGTGCATTCATTCCACTCTCCCATGACATACGTTTATCCTCCTCAAAGGTATTAGCAGATAATGCGATAATGGGGATATGAGACTGCCTTGGATTATCAATCGCGCGGATTGCTCTAGCTGCCTGATACCCGTTCATAACCGGCATCTGAATATCCATTAAGATCAATCCATAGCTATCTGGATCAGCACTGATCACTTTGGCAATCGCCACACTTCCATTCTCCGCCTTATCGACAGCAATCCCCACATCCTGAAGCAACTCAGAAGCAATCTCCAGATTAATCTCATTATCATCAACCAAGAGAATTTTTCTTTTATTTAACAGCTTAAGCACCATCTCCACATTTCCCTCCGCTGAGGCAGGCTGTTCATTAACTAAGCGGAAGTTTAACATAACAGTGAACCTGCTGCCTTTGTCTGGGACACTGCTCACGCTAATTTCTCCCCTCATCATCTCTATCAAACTTTTCGCTATCGTCAAACCAAGCCCTGTGCCGTGAACTCCACTTGAGGTAGTATTTTCCACTCGTTCAAATGGCTCAAAAATGCGCTGCAGATACATCTCCTCAATACCTATTCCATTGTCCTCTACATCAAACTCATAAAAGGCATATTTCTCTTCTTTTCCGCTCTGTTCCCTTGCCGTCACACGAATATGTCCGCCATTTTTTGTGTATTTCACAGCGTTGCTGGCAAGACATAATAATATCTGTATTAATTTCCTCTCATCTCCATAAACATTATGATGCTCTAATCCTGAGACGTCTACTTCAAAATCAATTTGTTTTGCCTCCGCCTGTGCAGACAACGCACGATATACCTCCTGCATCGCCTCAAACAAGTTAAATTCATCCTCCTCCATCTGACATTTTCCAGATTCTATCCTTGATATCTCCAATATATTATTGATCAAATGTAGTAGCTGCTCGCTGGAGGACTCAATTTTTTCCAGATACTCCCCTACCTTTTTTGCATCATCCATATGGCTTTTTGCAAGTGCAGTAAAGCCGATAATCGCATTCATAGGAGTGCGCATATCATGGGACATATTGGCAAGAAATGTATTCTTTGCAATATTGGCAAGCTTCGCGCGGTTCAGTGCATCCTCAAATACTTTCTTCTGCTCCATCTCATAGCGAATCTCATCATCCACCCTGCGGCACCCAAGCACTATCTGGGAGACATGCTGCTGACTTCCCGCATCTACTATGCGAAGCTGAAGATACTGTACATCCTCATTTTTATGAACTCGATAATTGACATAATACGTCTTATTATCTGATAGTTTCTCACAGATATATGCCGGATCTGTCGCCTTTTTTATCCTATCCTGATCCTCAGAGCACACCCATGTATGGATATAGTTAGACAAAAATCCCCCATACTCCATCGTCTGGCTTTTATCTTCAAATTGATACTGTATCCGATGGCTCATTCGATATGGCAAAACCTCATTCGCATCCAAATCCGCATATAGAATAGACTCATAATTCGCACTAAGCCCCTCAATCACCTCAAGGCGCCTTAAATGCTCCTTATGAATAACCTTAAGCTCCTTATCATACTGTTCAATCTGCTTCTGTAAAATAGCTTCTTTCTTAGCCTTCTCGCGAAGAAGGGCATTTTTCTCCTCTAGCTGGCGTTTTCTCTTCTCGGTCGCATCGCCCAAAAATACATAAAAAATATCCCCCAACTGATCATTGCGCATAAAATGTCCATAATCCTCCACCCAGCGCACTTCTCCATCCTTCTGAATAATGCGGTACTCCACATAATCCAAATCATATTGACTTTGGGCGATCTGTTCCTTTATGCTAACCTCCACTCTGCTTAAATCATCGGGATGCACAATTCCCCTAAACGAATTTCCAGTTAATTCCCGAAATTCCTCAAAGGAGGTACATCCAAACATCCATAACAGAGCTTGATTCGCATAGATAATCTCCTCTTCCCCATCTGCCCGATAAATAAAAAATCCACCGGGCATCTTATCCATGAAATTTTTTATCTCCCGCGCTGTCTGCATATATACAGCCTCTACAAGAGGCAAAAGTTTTGTGGTGGTATCTTGCATTGTCACCAACGGATCCATCTGCATCTTCCGATTGTCCTGTGATAAATCTAATATTGATAAGATATATTCAATTAAATTATGGTCTGCATTTTTCTCCATATCCAATTCATAATCCCCTTTGAAACATTCATTGTCTTTTATTATACCACTGAGAACGATATAAGAAAAGAAAAAAATCGGCCGTCTCTCACACAGCCGATTTCTTTTTCAAAAGCTGATATTTCTACTGACTTAATTTTCCTCATTTCCTTGAAGCCCCTTCAGAACACTAATAATTTTTCGAAACACTCTTTGATTATGCTCATCGAGTTCCTCATACTCCACTACCAGATTATAATAATCTTCAAGCCTTCGGCTCATCCTGTTTTCCAGTTGAAGATTTCTCTTCTCATCTGTCAATCCAAGTATATAATCTGTCGTTACATTGAAGTACTGCGCAAGCCCAATCAGAAGCTCAACACTCATGGTACTAATGTCGCGCTCGATTTTGCTGATCGTCTGCTGAGACACTCCCACATGGCCCGAAAGCGAGTCCTGATTCATTCCACGGCTTTTTCTCAATTCCCTTATACGGTTTTCCATAGCACACCCTCCATTTTTATGATAATTGTAATCAAAAAATGAGGTGGATATACTCGAATATCAGGTAATCTGTTACATTAATTTTCCTTAGTAGTAAAATCTCGCCCCAGAGAGACTCCAATACGTCTCCTTGTACTATTTATTACATAGTTTTTTCAACAATACACCCCCAGCAAATAGATCAAATATTAACTTCAAGAAAAAATTTTTCCTCCTTCTTCAGAAGCTATTCATATCACTTTTTTGTAGTATCACTTTTTTATTCCCAAACATCATATAGAAGCCTTAAGCATATACCATTCTATCTTATGATATAAATACATATGGCAGGTATCTGTATATCTATCTGATATACTAGCTCCTGCCCATTATATTTTCACCATAGTATACTTGTTATCTTCTACTTCTCTTTTCAACTAAAATACTTATAATTCCGATCCCTGTATTTCCCTCAACGCCTTAATTATCTCAACCACCGCTTTTTTATTATATTCATTCAGTTTTTCATATTCGCCGACAAACTCATGATATTCCTCTAATTTATCCCTAACTCGGCGCTCTGTGCTTATGTTTCTTTTCTCATCGGACAACCCCAAAAGATAATCGGTAGTAACATTAAATTGATCGGAAAGACGAATTAAAATATCCACACTTAAGCTGTCCGTATTTCTTTCTATCTTGCTGATGGTTTGTTGCGAGACACCAATAAAACTTGCCAGTGCCTCCTGATTCATTCCTCTGTTTTTCCTTAATTCCCTAATTCGATTCTCCATGGTATAACCTCCTATACCTATTGTAATCATAGTTTATGAAGGTTGTACTCATATTTATAGTACGATACTACTAATATTTCTTATATATGTACATCTAAAATAAATTATTTATAATTCTTTCCTCTGTATTTCCTTTAACGCCTTTATTATTTCCATAACAGCCTTTTGATTATACTCATTCAGCTCCTCGTACTCAGCTATAAAATCATTATATTCTTCCAACCGGCTTCTTACTCTGTTCTGCATCCATTTATTTCTTTTTTCATTGGAAAGCCCAAGAAGATAATCTGTCGTAACATGAAAAAATTCTGCAAGACATATTAAGATATCCATGCTCAAACTATTTGTATTTCTCTCGATTTTGCTTATTGTCTGCTGTGAAACGCCAATATAATTTGCCAGTGCTTCCTGATTCATGCCACGGGTTTTCCTCAATTCCCTAATGCGATTCTCCATAGTATACCTCCATTCCCTACTGATTATTTTACTTATAAATCATACTGGTTATACTTATATTTGGAGTATTATCTTACAATTTTTTGTAATATCTATAATATAAGAAAAGCTGCCGCAATTTTTTGCTATTCTGCGGCAGCTTTACAATTTTACTCTATAATACTTCAATAAATTGCATTTTTACTGATATTCTACTACATCAGCCCATTTTAATAGAACTTCCTTCTCTTCCGGGCGCTGCTTAGTAAGCTGTGCCGCAGCTACAATTGGCAGCCATCTTTGCACATAACGCTTATCTGTGCCGCTCTTCTTACAGAAGGTATCCATGTAATCCTCTGCTCTTTCAATGGACTCCAACGCTAAGAGCAGATATGTTCTCGCTACATCGGCACTGGCATTTCCCTGTGTAGCATGTACCCAATCTAAGATAAATACTTTGTCATTACTGATAATAATATTAGATGGATTAAAATCTCCATGACACAGCTTCACGTGCTTTGGCATACTTTCCAGTCTGGTAAGCAATTCATATTTCACTGCATCATCAATCTCACTGACACTCTGAATCTGTCTAGTAAGCTTTTCCTTCATACGATTCAACAGAGGGCATCTTCTTTGATTAATATCCATCTGCAAATCTACCATCATCTCAATATATTTATGCGTATCATCTGGATTCTCTTCCATCAACTTTGCGATCGTTTTTCCCTCGACAAACTCTGTTGTGATCGCCCACTCCTCCTCAATCTTTGAGATCTCGATGAGCTTGGGTATATTAACACCTGTTTCCTCCACTCTCGCGGAATTTAATGCCTCGTTGAGCACCTCAGACACTGGATGGCTTTTCTTAAAAACCTTTACTGCCATGTTGTCAATCTTATAAACCCTTGCTGTCTCCCGTGAAGAAATTAATGCTTCATTGTTTAAAACCATAATAAAATCCCCTTTCTATATACTTTTATATAACTTTATCATAACACGTTTTCTTCCATTTGTACATATCATATCTCTGCGCTATCTCTGTGAATTACCCATTGTCCAAAGCCAATGGTATTGTGGAAGTCTTGTTCTCAATTACCTCCTCAATAAATACATTCAGTTCCTTCATCAAATCCAGCTCCCTTGCCTCAGGATACACCATTCCTTCTTGATCCTGCATAAGCAAAAGAACTGGTCTCTCCGGCATATCTTTATTCTGATATACGACTCTTCCAATTTCCCCTGTATTCAACTTAACGACACATCCAGTCGGATATTGAACAATCATTTTCAAAAATGTCTCCGTGACTGCTTTATCAAATAAAACTCCCTTGTTATCCCGCAGAAACTCCAATGCCTCCTGAAGATGATAGCGCTCATGTCCTATCCCTGTCACCCTCTCATCAAATGCATCACAGATGCTGACTATTTTTACCTGATGTATCAATCTATCTCCTTTTAACTTCAGAGGATGGCCACTTCCATTCAACCTCTCATGATGATATAAAATAATATCCTTCACCGCAGGAGAGATCCAGCTCTCCTTCTCCAGTGAATTATACCCCTTTAATGTATGATGTTTATATTCTTCTCTGGCTATTCTCGAAATTTTATCCATAGATATATTCTCATATGGAACAGTGATATAGCGAAGGCCAATGTCATGGAGCAACCCTCCCTTTAGAACATCCTGAACCTCCTCCTTCTCCATACCACATCGAATCGCCAGCATGGTTGACAATGTACATACATGCATGGAATGTGTATAAATATCTCCACTTGCCTCCTGTATTTCAACAACCTTCTCATTCAACGGCTCCTCATTCACCGCCTCCAGAATAATATTTTCGGCCATTCGGCAAAGTCTTTTTAATTCTTCATTATGCTTGTATATATGCCGCTCCATCACTTGCCTTATCTGATTTTGACAAATCTGTATAAGTCCAGACTCAGTTCTAATATCAAGACTTTCATTTTTTTCATCAGAGTCCTTGATATACACGGTATATATACCGAGCAAATCCAATCTGTTAATGTATTCTTTTTTTAATACGGTTCCTTTAGGCATTAATATGGTCCCATAATTTAACGTGTACAAATCTCTGGCAAGTATCTCACCTCCAGACAATTTTCTTACGTCAACTCTTTTCATCGCTTCCACTTCCTACTCTAAACCATTAAAATTAATAGCCGTATCCACTGCCTTCTTTTCCTCATCACTCAGTGTAATATAAGATTTTCCGTCGATGATCTCTTTTATGTATGTATAGCAGCTCTCTCTATTATGCATAGAATTCATTACAAATCCATTATTGCTTTTATCCAGCAATGCCAGTGCAAAGCTTAATTTTCCTCCCATCTCATGAAAAGCATCATACTTTACAATCCCTATTTTCTGATAAGTAAGCAGCAGATTTTGTGTAATATCATCAATCCGCTTCCTGTTTTCTCCATTTGCTATCTTTAGATCATCAATCTCATTAAATCTTTCTAAAATTACTTCCTCCAAGGATTCTGCGTCTTTTCCCCTCATAAAATCCTTATAGCTTCTAGAAAGTAATTTTACTTTTTTCATCATAAGAATCAATAAAATAAATACAACAATAAGTAGTATTGTCATTCCCGCCATAACGCCAAGAATCACAATACCATAACTGGAAAATACAGTATTCAAATCTAGTGTCATGTCTTACCTCATCTCTTTTATTTCTGAAGTCTATCTATTAATTCCATCAGTCTCTCTAACTCATCTGAAGAATAATACTCTATCTCAATCCGTCCCTTATTTTTGTCCTTTTTATGAATAGATACCTTGCTTCCTAAAATCTGCCTCATTCGTTCTTGCATATTTTGATAGGCAAGCTCTTCAGACTCGCTAAAGTCCACCGCCTCCTTTTTCTTCTTCGGATTCAAAATAACCTTTACAATCTTTTCTGTTTCTCTTACACTTAACTTTTCATCCACTATGTGTAATGCCAATGCATACTGTTCCTCTTTGTCCTCAATTGGAAGCAGAGCACGCCCATGTCCCGCTGAGAGCATATCTTGAATTAACATATTCTGTACTCTCTCATCAAGTTTTAACAGACGTATCGAATTTGTGATCACAACACGGCTTTTTGATACCCTCTCTGCCACCTCATCCTGTTTTAAATCAAACTCATCCAAAAGACGTTTGTACGCCATTGCCTCCTCAATTGGATTCAGATCTTCTCTCTGAATATTCTCTATCAGGGAAATCTCAATAACCTGCTGTGAGGTATAATCCTTAATTATAGCAGGGACTTCCTTAAGCCCTGCCTTCTTCGCGGCTCTCCAACGTCGCTCCCCCGCAATAATCCTATAGTGGCCTTCCTCCTTCTGAACAAGAAGTGGCTGCAACACTCCATATACTCGAATAGAATCAGCCAGCTCCTCCAAAGTATCCTCATTAAAATCTTTTCTCGGCTGATTTCTATTGGGCTCTATCTCGCTTATTCTCAGCTTTATCTCCGCTGGCTTCTCAACTATCTTCTCCACTACCTTCTCGATCACCTTCGGCTCTTCCTTGATGGCATCTTTTCCTCCGGTAATCAAAGAATCCAATCCCTTTCCCAAACCACTTTTTCTGGCTGCCATATGTCCTCCTCTAATTCTTCTGTAGAACTTCCTGCGCCAAGAGACGGTAACTCTCCGCCCCTGCAGACTTAGAATCATATAGGTTGATCGGTTTGCCGTGGCTGGGAGCTTCGGCAAGCCGAATATTTCTCGGAATAATCGTTTTATATATGTTTTGATTTAGATTATTTTTTACATTTTCCACTACCTGCAAAGACAGATTTGTTCTGGCATCATACATAGTAAATACAACACCCTCCACCTCCAATTGAGGATTTAAGCGCTGCTTCACTAGACGGATCGTCTGCAGTAATTGACTCAATCCCTCCAATGCATAGTATTCACACTGAATGGGAACTAAAACTGTATCCGCTGTGGTCATAGCATTTATAGTAAGCATACTCAGAGAAGGAGGACAGTCTATAATTACAAAATCATACTGCTCTCTCACTTCCTCAATTCTGTCTTTGACCACATATTCTCTTCTCTCTATTTCTATTAATTCTATCTCTGCACCAGATAGATTTACATTGGCTGGAAGAATTGAGAGATTTTCTATCACTTGCTCAAGAAGACATTCCTTTAGATCACATTCTCCAATAATCATTTCATATATTGTATTTGTCAACTGATTTTTATCTATTCCAAATCCGCTGGTTGTGTTACCCTGTGGATCCATATCTATAACCAGAATCTTTTGTCCTATTTCTGCAAGACATGCGGACAAATTAATTGCTGTCGTTGTCTTTCCAACTCCACCCTTCTGATTGGCAACGGCAATTATCCTTCCCATACTAACCTCGATTCCACCGCGATGCGGCAACTTTTACATTTGTAATTACAGATTATTGTTCCTTTTTATTTTAGCACATGTTTTGAATAATTACTATATGGTGTAAGTACTTTTCTATATATTTCTGTATCGTTTATATGCGGTTAAAGATTGGTTGTATCATTTTCTGGAAAGATTCGCCCGGTGAACTGCCTGTGGTTCTCCGTCACCCCGCTCCCGCTTAGTGAAAAACGCAGTGGACACTAAGCTCGAAACTACCTCGCTAAGTGCCGGCGTTTTTCAATAGGTTCCTTGAGGACCACAGGCAGTTCACCGGGCTATTTTATCAGTTAGGCAAAATACACTGCCACTTTGTTTCTATCAAATTGATAAATTATTTTTTATTTTCTATAAAATAATTTGTTAATCTATAATTCAAATAAAAATATAATAAACACAAAACCACAAGATATGAATCAGAAATATTCAATAAAACGTATATCCCATCCACTGTTTCGGCAAGGAATCTATTGAGAAATATCATAGATTAAAAAATCCTGCTGATGCATTATTTTTCAATCAACAATTTGAATCCGATCATCAAATACGCCTTAATCACAATTAGAAATACTAGATTTCTGACGCGCGTCATCGCAATAAACTGCTCTAATAGAAAAAAATTAGTGTGTAATAATAATTTCATATCTTGATTTTTACGCTTGCTAAAGCAGACAGACGAAAATGTTACACTCTTATCCATATTACAAACATATTTTTCCACTTACTACTATATCTTTTACAGATACATTATAACTATATTCTTTCAAATTCCAATAATTTTGCAATTATTGTAAACTGTTATATCACCAGATCAAAATCAATATAAGATAGATCAACTCAGCCAATTATTTCAATGAATTATCTAAACTTACTGAAAAACGTTGAAGAATTATATGCTTGTAAATTACTCAGTATGATATAGCGAGAAATTATCATATTACTAAAGAGACAATGTTTCACGTGAAACATTCTGTACATATCTATATCTTCTTGTAAGATAATCTTTTTATCATTTTGGGAAAAGGTCCGTATAACCAATCTGCTGTTTCCTCCGTCAC
>CAJUOO010000088.1 GCA_910588535.1 uncultured Lachnospiraceae bacterium
ATAAAAAGTATAGAAAATACCACAAAAAACGCTATTCAAATACCGTGAGGGTGGCAGGACTATTGGGTCAGGTAGGGTTGCTTCTATCATCGAGTTATTTTTAGATTAGAGTCAGACAGTAAAAATAAGCACCGCAATTCTTTGAGAAATCAAGGGGTTGCGGTTTCTTAATGTCTAAAAATAAAAGAGAATAAAAAGAAAAGCCACTTGCCGGAAATTCATTGAAAATGGCTTGTGGCTCTAAAATGACTCTTTTTTATTCGCTGTCACTCTCATGCTCAAGGAAACTGAAGCAAAAATGGTTGTATTTGACTCAATATAAGCCTATTTGGGCGCAGATGTGGATATGCACCGGGCAAACAAAGGACGCTAAATCATTTCTTGCGAAGATTTTTGCAGAGGGATAGTTATCATGTAATGAAATTACAGAAGCAACAAAGGGAGAGGTATCAAGAAGAAAATGTTGTGGAACGTCCAAAAAAGAGAACAATAATACAATCCTCAATCTGACAGGGAAGTTATAAGAAGATAGAGTCAGATTGCCGAGAGATAGTGCGGGCATAGTTAGAGCGTATGAAAGAACTGTGCAGAGAGAAAAATAATCTGTATGAGAAGCAGAATGAATTGAAAGGGTATAAACAGAAGATTGAGAAGTCGTTAGAGCAATAAGAAATATAGGGTGTGGCGGATACTATGTCCTATATTTTTACGGTAAATAGAGGGAGAAAGTGGTATAATCAAATTTAAGGAAGCCATATTAAAAAGTAATTTACAGTTTTCATCGGAACCGATTTTAATAGGTGGACAAGAGTGTGTGTTATGGACGATGAAAAATACTTGAATGATTTGAAATTAATGAAAGAATATTATTATAAAAAATATAACTTCTTGTAAATTCTATACTCTATCTGCTGTTAAAATTTGTTGTATCATTTTCTGGAAAGATCCGTCCGGCGAACTGCCTGTGGTTCTCCGTCATCCCGTTCCCGCTTAGTGAAAAACGCAGCGGATGGTAAGCTCGAAACTATCTCGCTAACCGCTGGCGTTTTTCAATAGGTTCCTTGAGAACCACAGGCAGTTCGCCGGGCTGTTTTTTCAGCAAGGAAAAACACGCCGTAATCTTATTTGTATAGGATTGATAAACAGTTTTTGCTTTCTATTTTAAGAAAACTTGATGTGCAATGAAAGAAAACTCTCCTTCAAAGAAGTTATACTATTCAAAAAGTGATAAAGAGCTCTAGTGTATATAGAAAATATGGATTTTGTAGTGTTATTCCTAAGAATACTATGGTAAAATGATCTCAGTGAATAAAACAATAAAGATAAAGGGCAAAGCTTACAATGAAGAATTTACGAAGGTTAGCTGGTTTTACAATTTTTCTGATATTTGTTTTTATGCTTATTGCGTTAATACAATACCGGGCAAAGGAGGATATGTCTCTGCTGCCGGATCAGTTTGAATATTTCTATAATGAGAATTGGTTCATGGCTTCACTGGATAGTACAGAGCTTTCCGGTGAAGTGTCAGAGGAAAGATGGAGTAGTATAGATCTGCCATATGAAGGAAACAGTGGATCTTCTGATACAATTATTTTTAAAAATGTACTATCAGAAGATCATGCTGGCTTTATATTCTATTTTGCTGCCACAGATACAGATTTGCGTGTTATTTTGGACGGTGAGATTCTTTATCAACAGGAAAAGCAAGATAGTGCAAAGGAAAAATCATATGATATACGTGAAAACTACATTACAATACCTAGAATCATTAAAGAGGGAGAGCTGTGGATTGAAATGCATTTTCCCAGCCCGAACATAGAAGTAGCGTTTGGCAATGCCAAGATTGAGACGCGGGATATGGTAGTGATCGGAGTGGTTGGAAGCAACATCATTGATATAGGATGTTGTGTTTTGATTCTGCTAATGGCTATTATTATGTTTGTTCTCGCAGTGATACGATGGTACACACATCAGCCGGTCCGTGGCGAGATATTTTTAGGGCTGGCTGGGTTAATTGCAGGGATCTATTGCTTTATTGGCACAGATACGTTGAATATATTTTACAATATTCAAGAAGCATATGAAATGCAAGAATATTTGGTATTAGTATTCCCATTATTTTTGGCGTTTTATTTTGAGCAAAATCTGCGCGCGGAATTTCCTCGCCGTTTTTCTGTATTGTTGTGTTTCGTAAGCCTTAATGCAGTGGTGCAGATTGCGTTACATTTGTCAGGCATACATGAGCTGCAGAAGATGATCAATCTATCAGTGATAACCATAGGGTTGGTTTGTGCGACTGCGATAGTGAGCATGATACACTTTGATTATAAATATAAACGGTATCGTACATTGGTATCTGTATTGGCTATGCTTGTGTTAATGTCAGGTGGTATTGTGAATGTGATGATCAATGTTTTGTTTCAGGGAGAACATGTGAATGTAGCTGGCCAATATAGTATTACTATATTTCAAATAATAATGGCTGTTGTACATATTCTACAGCTTTCAAAAGAGTATCGGGCAAATGCGGAGGAGAGGGTAAGAATTGCAGAGCAGCAGAATGTGCAGTTGGCTCAGGCAAAGCAGGAGGCAGATGCGGCAAGACAGGAAGCGCTGGCGGCAAATGAGGCAAAAGGGAAATTTCTGGCACATATGTCCCATGAGATCCGCACGCCAATTAACGCTGTGCTCGGCATGGATGAGATGATTCTGCGTGAGTCGAAGGAGAAGAATATCAAAGAGTATGCCATGGATATCTATATGGCGGGACAGACATTACTCTCATTGATCAATGATATCTTAGATTTTTCTAAAATTGATTCCGGCAAGATGGAAATTATTCCGATAGAATATGATGTCAGCAGCTTGATTCATGATCTTTCTAATATGACTTCCCAGCGTGCTAAGGATAAGAATATCAGACTTGAGGTGGAGATTGATCATAACATTCCCTCCCGTCTATTTGGAGATGATGTGCGCATCCGGCAGGTGCTCACAAATATTCTTACCAATGCGGTGAAATATACACAGCAGGGCACCGTGTGGTTGCGTGTGCAATGTATTCGTCTAGATGAGAATGAGATGGCGGTGCTTAGGTTTGAGGTTGAAGATACAGGAATAGGGATTAAGGAGGAAGATTTGCCCAAACTTTCTGCTGAATTTGAGCGGATTGAGGAGGATAGGAATCGCAATATCGAGGGCACTGGGCTTGGCATGAGCATTACGGTTCAGCTTCTTTCACTGCTTGGCAGCAGGTTGCAGGTGGAGAGTGTGTATGGAGAGGGATCGAAATTCTACTTTGAGCTAGAACAAAAGGTTGTTGATAGTACGCCAATTGGAGATTTTGAAGCTAGGATTCATCAGATAACAGAAAATTATCATTATAGCACAAAATTCTATGCGCCAGATGCAAAGCTGCTGGTTGTGGATGATAATGCAGTAAATCGTAAAGTGCTGCGTAATCTGCTGAAAGAGACAAGGATTCAGGTGACGGATGCAGAGAGCGGCAAGGAGTGCTTAAAGCTGATACAGGAAAATTATTATGATCTGATTTTTTTGGATCACATGATGCCTGAGATGGATGGGGTGGAGACACTTCATCATATAAAGAAGCTTTCTGATTGTCCATGCCAAGATACCCCGATTGTGGTGTTGACAGCTAATGCAGTGTCAGGTGCAAAAGAGAAATATTTGGCTGAGGGGTTTGATGATTTTCTGTCTAAGCCCATTGTTCCAGAAAAGCTTGAAAATATGATTCGGAATATGCTGCCGGAGGAGTCGATTGTGGAGGAAGTGTTGCCGGAGGATGCTGATAGTTCCCAGATAGTCGTGTCAAAACAGACAGAGGCAGGGGTAACGGAGGAGCTTCTGGAAGAACTTCCTCAAGTGGATGGTTTGGATTGGCATTATGCATGGCTTCATCTGCCAGACAAAGAACTTCTGGAGTATACGGTAAAGGAATTTTATGCTCAGATTGATTCTGCCGCAGATAAACTTGAGCAGCTATTTGGACAGCTAGAAGAGCCAAATCAGGTGGAGCTCTATCGTATTCAGGTACATGCCATGAAGAGCCTTGCAGCGACTGTGGGAATTATTCCGTTGGCAGGTGTGGCAAAGATATTGGAATATGCAGCAAGAGATGGTAAAATAGAGACAATCCTGTCGATGACAGAAGTATTTTTGGAGGAATGGCGAAGCTATCGTCAAAAGCTTTGGGGGATCTTTGGCATAGAGACAGAGATAAAAAAAGAGGTGACAGATGGTTCTGTTATACAAGCCCTTGTTGAGATGGTAAGGCTTAGTATGCAGGAGATGGATATTGACAATGCAGATCAGGTTATGTCTCAATTAAGAGAATATGAATATTCGGAGGAGATCAATCAAAACATTCAAAAGCTTGCAGAAGCTGTGACAAATTTAGATACAGAGGAGACGGAGCGTATTGCGGATCTGCTGATGGAGCAGATAGCAGTATAAATGATTGTTATAGATGATAAGTGGAGGTTGAAATGAAAAAGATTTTATTGATAGGAAAACTGAACAGTGTTGTGAAGGAAACCAATGCGTTTTTATCACAGTATTTTCATGTGCAATTATGTTCTGAGAATGTAAATGTCTTAGAGGGGATGTTAAAAATTGTGAATCCTGATTTGGTATTAATCAGCCTGATTGGCGCATATAGCATTGACACCTCCATGTTTTTTATGTTAAGTGACCAGTACGCGCAGCTTCCAGTTTTGACAATAGGGACAAAGGAAGAGAGTGAAAAATTTTTTAAATACTATGAAGAGGAGCAGTTTGAAAATCTAATTCGGCCTGTGAAAAATACAGTGATTATGGAAGCTGTGTGTAGAAGGCTTGGATTGGATGAGAAGGAGGTCCAAAAGGAAGCCAAAGAGGAAAGAAAAGAGATTGAGAATAAAAAGAGGATTTTAGTGGTGGATGATAATGGCACGACGCTTCGCACGATGAAGGCTATGTTGGAGGATACATATGAAGTTGCCGTGGCAATTTCCGGGGCACAGGCTATGACATCTATAGGAAAAAAACGTCCAGATCTTATATTACTAGATTATGAGATGCCAATCTGTGATGGAAAGATGACGCTGGAGATGATACGTGCGGATGATGATATGAAGAATATTCCAGTGGTGTTTCTGACAGCGGTAAATGACAGGGCTAACATTGAATCTGTATTAAAGTTAAAGCCAGCAGGGTATTTTTTAAAGCCAGCGGTAAAAGATCGGCTGCTTGCAGAAATTGAAAAGATATTAAGTGCTGTCCCTGATACGACAGTTTTAGATGAGAACTAATATGATTTTCCAGAGAGATAAGAATAACGGTGAGAGGAGAGAATATCACATGAAAGCAGCGTTAGTTTATACCAGCACGACACCAGAGTTAATTGAGCTTGTTGAGAGAGAGGTAAATGCACAGATAGGTGAGGATTTGGATATTATAAGTCTGGAAAATCCCGATATTCTAGCTCAGATTAGGGAGGCTGGATATGTTACCTCCAAGGCGGCAGCGGATCTGATTTCGATATATATGGAAGCGGTGAGACAGGGGGCCGATGCGATTTTAAATGTTTGTTCTTCTGTGGGAGAGGTTGCGGACAGTGTGCAGATAGCAGCGGATTATATCGGTGTGCCAATAGTGAGAATAGACGAGGAGATGTGCAGGGAGGCAGTGCGCAGGGGGAAACGGATAGCTGTGTTGGCGACTCTTTTTACCACATTGACGCCTACAAAAAATACTATACTTCGTGTGGCAAAAGAGCTTGATCGAAATGTGGAGCTTATCGATGGACTGATAGATGGTGCATTTGGATTAAACCAAGAAGAGTTTAGAAGACTGCTGATAGGCAAAGCGATGGAGGTAAAGGAAAGGGCAGATGTGATATTGCTGGCGCAGGGCTCCATGGCATATGTTGAGCAGGATATTATGCGGGAGGTAGGTATCTTGACTTTGTCGAGCCCGCGATTTGGCGCGATAGAGCTGAGAAAAGCGTTGGAGAAAAAGGGACTTGTAAAGCAGCCATTGTCTATAATGGACAATTATCACAGGGTGGATGAGAAGGCTGTGCATGAAAGATTTCAGAAGGAGTGGGAAGAGTTTAAGCACAAGGTTGTCGTTCTTGATGATGATCCCACTGGAGTGCAGACGGTTCATGATGTGAATGTATATACAGACTGGAAGGAAGAGAGTTTGATAGAGGGACTTTGGGAAGATGGCCAGATTTTTTATATTTTGACTAATTCCCGCAGTTTTACTACAGAACAGACATCTATGGAACACAGAAAGTTGGCGGTCAGTCTTGTCAGGGCGGCGAGGCAGACAGGAAAGCAGGTTTTGCTGGTCTCCAGAGGGGATTCAACGCTGCGAGGACATTATCTGTTGGAACTTGCTGTGCTGGAGGAAGCACTGAGACAGGAGACAGGAAGAAAAATAGACGGACAGATTCTTCTTCCATTTTTTAAAGAAGGAGGACGCTTTACGATAGACAGTGTACATTATGTAAAAGAAGGAGAATGGCTGGTTCCTGTTGGACAGACGGAATTTGCAAAGGATAAAACCTTTGGATACAGATCCTCACATCTGGGTGAGTATGTGCAGGAGAAGAGTGATGGGCGATATCACAGAGAGAATTGTATCTATATTACGCTCTCCATGCTCAGGGAAGAGAAGTATGAGAAGATCACTAATCTTTTGATGGATGCGAAGGATTTTATTCCTATCTGTGTGGATGCTATTTCGGAGAGTGATGTGGAGATCTTTGGAATTTGTCTGCTTAGGGCGATCAAGGCAGGAAAGGAATTTTTGATACGGAGTGCAGCAGCATTGCCAAAGGTATTAGGGAATATTGAAAATAGACCATTGCTGACAAGGGAAGAACTTATAGGTGAAGGACAGGAAGCATATGGAGGTATCGTGCTAATTGGATCACATGTAAAAAAGACGTCTCTGCAATTGGAGGAGCTAAGGAAAATGCAGTGTTCGGCTGAGTTTATAGAGTTTGATGTGGCAAGTTGCTTTGCTGATGGCGGTCTGGCAGCGGAGACAGAGCGGATAATCAAGAAGGCAGAGGAGGCTATGGCAGCATGTAGAACGGCTGTAGTTTATACCAGCAGACAACTTTTAGCGCCAGAGGGAATGACAGGGGATGAGCTTTTAAAATTATCGGTGGATATTTCAGATGCACTGACTGGTATTATCGCGGGGCTTGAACGGCGGCCAAGATTTGTGATCGCAAAGGGAGGTATTACCTCAAGTGATGTGGGAACCAAGGCTTTGAGGGTGCATAAGGCAAAGGTGATAGGACAGGTACAGCCCGGTGTGCCAGTATGGCAGATCGGAAAAGAAAGTAAATTTCCGGGCTTGTCTTATATTATCTTTCCGGGAAATGTAGGAGAGGAATACACATTAAGGAAGATTGTTGAGATGTTGTGTTAGAAAGATTTATCAAAAGAGTGATAGGTAGATTTATTTGAGATTCCGCAAAGCGGAAATATGGAGGTAGATTGAAAAATCATGTGGATGTACTAATTTTTCAATTGGCAATTTGAATCGGAGCTTCAAATATGCCTTGATCGCAGTCGGAAATATTAGATTTCCAACGCGTGTCATCACAATAAATTGCTCTGACATGGAGGATTTGTATGAGAAAAGTGATTGTCTCTCTGGCTCCCGTGGAAGCTGGTAAGCCAGTAGTTAAGGATACATTGATAGAAGATATTGTAAACTGTGCAAAGGAAGGGGCAGCCATGTGTCACCTGCACTGCCGACGTCCTGATGGTTCTCTGACGCCAGATACGACAGAGATTAATGATACGTTTGAGAAAATAGCAGATAGAACGGATCTGATTCTTCAGGCATCTACAGGGGGTGTCTCGAATATGAGTATAGAACAGCGCTGTCTGCCACTTGATATTTGTCGGGTGGAGAGTGCCTCTTTAAATGGAGGTACAACGAATCTGGGAGAGGCGGTTTACATTAACAGTTTTGAGGATATTCGTTATTGTGCAAGTGCTGTGTATCATCGCGGAATTATTCCAGAAATTGAGGTATTTGATATTGGTATGATCTATGCTGTGTGCATGACACAGGAACAGGTGCCCTATCGTAATCCGGTATTGTATAATTTGGTGTTTGGGCATCAGGGTGGACTTCCCGCGAGGATGGAGTGCTTGACAGCGTTTCGCGCTGCTGTGCCAGCAGATGCTTTATGGGGTGTGACACATTATGGAAGAGAGAATTGGGAGTTTCTTGCTGCGGCGATAGCGATGGGAGCTTCTGTTGTTCGAATTGGGTTTGAGGATAGTCGTTATCTCTCAGCGGGAAAACAGGCAATGTATAATTATGAAATAGTAAGAAAGCTTGCAGCGTTGATACATGCGATGGATCTAGAAACAGCGACACCTGATGAGGCGCGAGAAATTCTGCACATTCTGCCTGAAAAGAGACAGAGAATATGATGACAGTTCTTGACGATGAATAAAGAATAAAACAATAGTAAGTATAGAAAATAACAGTAGTAATATTACTGAGAGATAATTGTGTCGTGTGCAGGATAAAGACAGAAAGAGATAGTTTAGTAAGACTGGGAATAGATCATTACAGTGCCAGTGAATGATGCAGAATGGCGGATAGCTTTAGGGCTGTCCGCCTCACTGGCATGGATGTCTTCTATATGTAGAATTTATGTAGAAATGACATGGCTGGGTTTTATTCTTTGCCTGCCACAAACATACCATATTCTTTAGGTATGTGAAGAATCCCATCTACTTTTTTCGATTGAAAGTAATTTAACAGAATATTATATTTGCTTCGTTCAAGTCCTTGTAGCGATGCCATTGAATAGATATAATCTATATAATCCTCGACTTTATCGATCGCTAATGCATCCTCATAGTCACGTCGTTCGACTTTATCAAATTGTTTTTTGAGTAATGCTGCTCCATTCTGTAATGTAAAAGATATATTGGATTCATGGCTATATGGAATATTAAGTTCATCGAGTGCGTGATAAAGATACTGGGTCATACCATTTATACCAAATGTAGAACAATAAAATAAACCATCTTTTTTCAAAACACGCTTTACTTCAGAGAGAGCTAGATCAATATCTTTTACATGGTATAACATAGAATTTGCTATGATAAGATCAAAAGTGTCCTCCTCAAAAGGTATATCTACGATATCGATCAGTTTGATGGTCATTTTCTTGCCAAGTTCGCTGTTCTGTAAGTAATCTGTCATTCCAACTGAAAAATCGGATAATGTAATGTCCATCTCATAGTTTTGAAGTATATCGCTTTCTGTATAGTAATTCCATAATTCGCCTCTTCCGCTTCCTAGTTCCAACACTTTACTCTTTGGGTGAAAAGGATATTGGTCAAACATCCATTTTTGAAATCCAATTTTATTCACGCTGTATTTTTCATGTAAACTTTTTCGCAGCTTTAGATTATCAGTGTTTTTGTATTGTTCTTTGATCAATGTCTTACTGGACATATTATTGATATCAATCAATTATAATTCCCCCTTCTTTGTCTATATAATGATAATATTGAGTAGATTTTATTATAGCAAATACGAAGAATAATAACAAGATTTTAGGTAGTGCAATATTTGATTTGAGGTAATTTCTATATATCATGTGAAAGACAGATTGTAGGAAGCAAATGAATATGATATAATAAAAATATCTATGCGCATAGAAACCGCGCGACCCGAGTTTGCCACTTCTTAAACACAATTAAATAAAAAATTTCCTTATTTTGCAA
>CAJUOO010000089.1 GCA_910588535.1 uncultured Lachnospiraceae bacterium
CTTAGTATCCGTTACGTTTTTCACTAAGCGAGAGCGGGGTGACGGAGGAAAACGACGGATGAACTATACGGACCTCTTCCGAAAATGATAAAGGAAAACTCATCTTACAAGATGTTATAGATTTTCGTGTTGTAAGATAGTGAAGTTGTGGATGTGTTGTTCAATCTTTTTTAGTATATATGATTTATCAAGAAAATGCAAATGCAGCCATTTGTTTTGAAGATAGAGTAGAAAATGATGTAAAATGGTATATGTTGTAATCTGTCATACCTGTCCTATTACTGGTAAGATGAAAGTAATATACGGAGGTGACAGACAGATGGAGCGGGTAAAGAAGGAGTTAAATGTCGAAATAGGAAGACGTTTAAGGGAAATCAGGGAAAATATGGGCTATACACAGTTTCGTTTTGCTGAAATTCTGGGAGTAGTGGAGGAGCATTATCGTAAGATTGAGCTGGGCTCTAGTGGCTTGACATTGGAAAAGGTCTTGATTCTTTATGAGCGCTTGAATATTGATGCTACATATTTGATTGTGGGAAAGAGAAAGGATAAATTTGATCTCGATGATATTTTGACAAATTGTAGTAAAGTGGAAAAAAGAAAGATTCTACATCGATTGTTGGAATATATGGATCAGATGGTGGATAGAGAAGCGTAGGCTTTGGCTAGATGGAAGGTATTTGGGGTGAAGCTTATGGGTGAATGGAAGAGAGCGTCGGCTTCGGTGCAGAAGGAATACAGCACAGAAGGGCTGAGAGTGTTTTTCTCTCAGTTGGGAAAAGGGAATGACAGCCGAAGGGTTTAAGTCTGTTTTTTTGGAGTGCTTCGAAAGTGCGCGGCGTTTCTTCCTTTTATCATAGGGCAGAATATTTTGTTCCCCTATAATAAATACTAGATAGTAGTAAAAGGTTCGGAATATTTTTTCTGAACTTTTTTTATGCACAGGGAAATTAGAAGCGAAATCTGCATGCGCCCCACGCGGCAGGTAGGAGAAAAGGTCGTTCCCTTTACTTGATTGTGCAGACTTATGCAAAGGAAATATACTGCTAAGGCGGTGTGTGGATCGCGCTGCGGGTAGAGAGATGTCTTTTTTTGTTATATTATTTATAAATAAGATAAGTTATTCTACATTATGTAGAAAAATACTGTGCCACTTGATTTTCTGGATATTTATGGTAATATAGAAGTTGGACTTTAGGATATTAAAGAAATGGAGTACAAAATTTTATGAAAAAGAATGTTATTCTTATTGGTATGCCCGGAAGTGGAAAAAGTACAATCGGTGTGGTTTTGGCAAAGCTTCTGTGCTATCAATTTGTGGATATGGATATAGTGATTCAGGAGCAAGAAAAACGCCTATTAAGAGAGATAATTGCAGATGAGGGCAATGATGGTTTTATGGAGATAGAGAATCGCGTCAACGCAGAATATAATGCGGAATATACGGTTATCGCACCCGGTGGAAGTGTGATCTATGGCAGAGAGGCGATGGAGCACTTGAAGGAGATTGGCACCATCGTGTATCTTAAGCTGAGTTACAAGAGCCTTGAGGAGCGTCTTGGTGATCTGAGGGCGCGCGGTGTTGTGCTTAAGGATGGATATACTCTGCGGGATCTGTATAATGAAAGAACCCCACTGTATGAGAAATATGCGGATATTATTATGGATGAAGGAAATATGGATCTGATAAACACAGTGGAATCTATCAAGGCAAGCTTAGAAAAAGGGGGATATGTGTAAAAAACACTTTACAAAATGGAAAAGCCTTGGTAAAATGAAATTGTTACGTAATTGTTACGAAAACATTAAATAATGGAGGAACCATGAAGAAGGCTGAATTATTGCGCAGAAAAGCAAGGATGACATTGCTAAAGTCGATGGCGGCGATAGCTGTTTGCCTTACCTTTGCATATCCTTTGTATGAGAAGGCGGCTACAGGGAAGCATAGTTATTTTGAGATAGAGTTAAATGGACAGGTTATTGGGGCAGCAGACAATGAGGAGCTTGCCCAGACAGCTCTTATGGAAGCGAGAAAGAGAGTGACGCAGGAGGCGGGGACATTAGTGTATATGGACCCTCAACTTGTGGTGACAGAGGAGAATCGCCTGTTTGGGACAAGACAGGATAAGGAAGAGATCGTTGCTGCAATGTGCGATGTGCTGAAGGATTCTGTGGTGTTGCCAAAGCAGGAGGCATACACGATTAAGATTAATGAGACAACACTCCACCTTGCCACAAAGGAGGAGGTAGTCCGTCTACTTAATGAGACAAAGAATCGTTTTGATATAAATGATGAATTTGCGATAGAGCTGGTGGAGGATAAGGAGAGTCCTTTTACAGCGCTTACAGCCAATATATCTAAGCCGGGCATGGAGTCTAATGATAATACGGTGGTGTTTGCGTCAGCAGAAGCGGCTGGTGGTGAGGAGCCATCAGAGCAGGACGAGCCTGTTTTTGAGGATGGTCTGTTGTTAGTTGGATTTGAGCAACAGGTGGAGATTGTGGAATCCTATGTGGCGGCAGAGCAGCTTACCACTGTGGAGGAAGCATACGATCTGCTGACAAAGGAAAAGGAAGAGAATGAGATCTATGTTGTGGTTCCGGGCGATTGTATGTCTATTATCGCTGAGAAGAATAATATGTCAACATCCAAGCTATTTGAGCTAAATGAGAATGTGACAGAAAATTCTATTTTGCAGATAGATCAGGAGCTGATAATTACAGTGCCGGAGCCAGAGCTTTCTGTGTTGATGGAAGAAGAAGTGACATACGAAGAGGATTATCAGGCGGATGTTGTATATATTGACAACGATAGCTGGTATACTACCACTCAGGTGGTACAGCAGGAGGGCACTGTTGGACATCGTGAGGTGGTGGCGATTGTCAGCACGAGGAACGGCAAGGAAACAGAGAGAGAGATTGTTCATGAAAACATTCTGATTGGCTCACAGCCGAAGATTATAGAGAGAGGTACCATGACACCGCCGACTTATATTAAACCGATATCGGGCGGCACATTGACCTCCTATTTTGGGCCGCGCTGGGGAAGAACACACAAGGGAATTGATTGGGGTATTTCCACTGGATCAACGGTGGTGGCTTCCAGCGGTGGACGAGTTGTCAGCGCAGGTTGGAATGGTGGATATGGATATTCTGTGTTGATTCAGCATCCTGATGGCAGACAGACCAGATATGCTCATTTAAGTAAGATTACTGTGAGTAGTGGAGAGTATGTCAATCAGGGAGAGCGCATTGGTTTAAGTGGAAATACGGGAAATAGCACTGGACCACATCTGCATTTTGAGATTATTATAAATGGTACAGCGGTTAATCCGCTTAATTATCTCTATTAGAGATAGTCGTGTAAATACGGAGAGAACACTTTAGACTTTTAGTGTTCTCTTTGTTTTTATACACAGGGCGCGCAGAGAAATTAGTAGCGAAAGCAACATGGCGCCTTGCGTGTCAAGTAGGGGGGAGGTCGTTCCTCTGTTCGATTGCGCAAGAGGTGTGCAGAAAAAATAACAGAGAAAGATGGTGCCCTTCGCGGCGAGCAGGGAAAAGGTTATTCCTCTGCTCGATTGCGCAGGGAAATTAGCAAAGAAACATGCACGTGTCCTGCGTGGTGAGCAAGGGAAATGATTGTTTCCCTACTCAATTGTGCAATTAGAATAAAAATCAGGTTTACAAATTGTGAATATGTGCTATAATCTATTATAGACTTTTTTAGAGATAGATTGAAAAATCATGCTGATGCACTTATTTTTCAATCAGCAATTTAAGTCAGAGCTTTAAATATGTCTTGATCGAAGTCGGAAAGCGGATATTTTTGACATCGTGTCATCGCAGTAAACTGCTCTGACATGGACGATTAGTTTAAAAGATAGATCTAATTTGATTTAATATAGAGGTGCGCGATGGAGCAATATGTGATAAAAGGCGGGATTCCGCTGATAGGAGAAGTCGAGATCGGCGGTGCCAAAAATGCAGCTTTAGCGATATTGGCGGCTGCAATTTTGTGTGATGAGCCGGTTGTCGTTGATAACATTCCTGATATACGGGATATCAGCGTAATCTTAAGCGCGATTCAGAGCATTGGCGCAGAGGTGGAGCGTCTTGGCAGACATACTGTCAAAATTACAGGTAAGACGATCCATATGGTACATGTAGGATATGATTCTATCAAGAAAATTCGTGCGTCCTATTATCTTCTTGGGGCGCTGCTTGGGAAATATAAGAAGGCGGAGGTTCCGCTTCCGGGCGGCTGTAATATTGGAATCCGTGCGATTGATCAGCATAAAAAGGGTTTTGAGGCTTTGGGTGCCAAAGTAAAGATTGAGCATGGCATGATTATGGCGGAGACAGATTCCTTAAAGGGTGCACATCTATATTTTGATGTGGTGTCGGTGGGTGCAACCATCAATGTTATGCTGGCTGCAGTGTTGGCTGAGGGAAATACTATTCTTGAAAATCCGGCAAAGGAGCCACATGTTGTTGATGTAGCAAATTTCCTCAATAGCATGGGGGCAAATATTAAGGGAGCTGGCACAGATGTGATACGCATTAAGGGCGTAAAGTCTTTGCACGGTACAGAGTATTCAATTATTCCCGATCAGATTGAGGCGGGCACTTTTATGCTAGCAGCGGCAGCGACAAAAGGAGATGTGATTGTCCGCAATGTGATTCCTAAGCATCTGGAGGCTATTTCTGCCAAGCTTATGGAGATTGGTTGCCAGATCACAGAGGAGGATGATGCGGTGCGTGTGTTTGGCAACAGTGAATTAAAGCACACCCAGATTAAGACATTGCCATATCCGGGTTTTCCGACAGATATGCAGCCTCAGATGACGGTGACGCTTGCTTTGTCACATGGAACTAGCATTGTAACAGAGACGATATTTGACAATCGTTTTAAATATGTTGACGAGCTGGCAAAGATGGGTGCTTCTATTAAAGTAGAGGGAAATACAGCGATTGTTGATGGAGTGAAAAAGCTGACAGGGGCAGAGATCAGTGCGCCTGATCTAAGGGCAGGAGCGGCCTTGATTATCGCGGGGCTGGCCGCGGATGGCTGCACGGTTATTGATGATATTCAATATATAGAGCGAGGTTATGAGGGGCTTGATGAGAAGCTACGTCAGCTTGGCGGGCAGATAGAGCGTGTTGCCTGCGAAAAGGATATTCAGAGATTTAAACTAAAGATATGCTAGAGGTTTTATAATATAGCATTGTTTTAATACTTATCATTGTTTTTGCAGGAAATGAAACAAAAATGTTTCTGTTTCTTTTTGTATAAAGTGTGATGCATAGATTAAGAGGAAATCCGATAATTATTATTTAGCGTGGATTTCCTCTTATTTTTGTATTATATGATATTTTATAAAATGAGTAATGTATTTTGGATTTGTCATCTATTTTGCAAATAAAAGCATTATTATTTATAATAGAGCCTCTATAGTGATATCCCAGTGTTTGGAAAGATTAATATATTCGTCTCCGCACTTAACAACTGGGCGAGAGAGAGAACGGGTATTAATCAGAATGACCTCGCCTTTTTTATTATTGCTCAGCAAAACTCGATTGTTGAGGTAGGTATTGACCACATTGCTGAGAAATGGCAGTAAATACACGGGATCGTAAAGAGCGAAGCCTTCTTTTTCAAATACAGAGATCACTTTGAAGGGGCATACTGGACCACGATACACTCTTGCGGAGGTCATGGCATCATAGACATCTGCAATGGCCACAATCTTTGCGTATGCATTGATCTGCGGGCTGTGGAGTTTTAGTGGATAACCGCTTCCGTCACAGCGCTCGTGATGTGCCATAGCTACCTTTAAAATGCGATCGTCAAGATTCATCTCATTAAGAAGCTGATAGCCCTTGACAGCATGTGTTTTTAGCACATCATATTCTTCGGGAGTCAACTTTTCTGGTTTTGTCAAAAGTTCCTGTGGAATAAGTAGTTTTCCGACATCATGAAAAAGTCCACAGGTCATAAGCATCTGAATGTTTTCTTCTGGAAATTTCATCCATCTTCCAATTACAGCAGAAATAAGTGCTACATTGATAGAGTGAGAAAAGGTAGTATCGTCAATTTCCCGTAAATTATGAAGCATATCAAAGATGTGTATGCTGGTGTTGCCGCTGTGAAGAAGCTGATCTGTAGAGTTAAAAAGCTGGGTGATGCTTTCTTCAGAGGCATTTTTTGTGACAATGGAATTGAGAGCGTCTTTTGCAATGTCTGCTGTGGAGAAATAATTCTGCTTAAATTCCTTATATTCAGCGGAAGCTTTGATTCTTTGTGAGTAAGATTGAGGTGTATTATCTGGTGCCAGAGGCATATCAGGATTTGCAATCAGGACATTCTTGATAGAATAGAAATCCAGACGCAGAATAAGGCTGTCTGTTATCTGTGTGTTTTCCGGCACGATCAAATGATGCATGGAATCATAGACATCTTCTGCGATCACCATACCCGGAATCAGATCTTTTACATTGAAATACTGCTTGTCTTCCATGAAATTCGCCTGCTTTCTTTCACATACAGAAAAATCCCTGTATATGACAACATTATTTATCTTTAGTATACCATGAATCTTATAAGTATGTAAATAAGAATAATGTCCAGTTTTACGTTTTCCATTGTATATTTGCCAACCTGTTATGGTTTTGTCAGTATAGATTAGTCTGTAAAATATACTTCTAATGTGTTTGAGAATGTTTTGGCTGGATAGGGTATGATGTGCGAGGGATATTGTGCAAGAAAAATGACATGATGGATATCTAGGAAATCTTTCTAATAAGAGATGATACAAAGGATTAAAAAAGTGAGAAATGCAAATAACAGAAAGGTTTTGTAAAAATTATTATTGGACAGAGTCTGGAAGGAGGGCTGTCCCAGAAAGCGGAGAAATCGGATTCGGCTGGATGAGATCGTTCTTGATAAATCAGAAATCGGTGACTGATTGGTATAAAGCTGGTCATAACTAACCTCTGAAGGGACAAAGTAGTATATGCTATGGTTATTGTGCTCAAAAATGGAAAAGGAAGCCGCCATCTGTTCTTATGCATGGCTGATCCAAGAAAAATTTTCTTTGGCTGGGAACATAGAACAGACAAGACAACATGTTATTATGGAGCAGAAAATGTCTTATATCTGTCATTGGAGTGATATGGCATGAGGTGAAACATCAAGGATAATATTATGAAGGGAAACTTTTCTGGTCCACTGAATCAGGTCCGCAGTAAGGAAGGAGTCGAACGGCTGGTGAATCTAATCTGTCTGTCCTATAGTGCCCCGTCCATGTTTCTTTACAGTGGTAAGGTTTTTTCTGAGTATATGTGTGCCAGTGCCCAGAAAATCCGATATGAAATGGGACAGCAGATCCAGATGGAAATACTATTATGTAGTTTTGGAAGATTTCTCGAAATGAATAAAAATTGTTCTGCTCTGAGAAAAGTTGTAGAAGACTACATTATATCAGATTTTAGGAAATTTCAAATGTTGTAAACAGGTGTGTTGGTCGTATCATGACATATATAAAAAGTTGATAAATAGATTCAGTGATATTATCAAAACTATGCAGAAGAATATTCTTAAATTGAATAATGATATTTTTGTTTTCAAAATATTGTGAAAGTTTGTATTGTGTAGTTTGATTTAGATTTTATTTATGGTTTATTTATGCGTATGGTTGTTGTGTACTGGCGTATCAAAACAGATAGATGGATAAAAAGATTGTATTAAATCTAGTGGAGTCATTATAATTACATAAAAGGATATTCTTGAATTGTGTATAGATACATCTGGATATTGGAGGGATGGGGGGGGGAAAATTCTGTATAGAGATATTTTTCATTTATATCTTATTCGCATCTTATTTGTGCGTATGTTTACTGATGGGATACGGTTGACGGTATCTGCTTTTTGTGCTATGATTTTGAAAGAACAAAAGTGGGATTGCGATGTGCATAGGAGGAATGTTGTGGAAAAGGAAATGATTATTGTTCTGGATTTTGGTGGACAGTACAATCAGCTTATCGCCAGAAGGGTCCGAGAGTGTAATGTCTATTGTGAAGTACATCCATATACTCTTAGCTTGGATGCCATAAAGGAGATGAAGCCAAAGGGAATAATTTTTACTGGTGGTCCAAATAGTGTGTATGAAAAGGATTCACCGCTGTGCTCAAAGGATATTTTAGAGCTTGGAATCCCAGTGCTCGGTATTTGCTATGGTTGTCATCTTATGTCTTATTTGTTGGGAGGTAGTGTTAAGACTGCCCCAGTTAGTGAATATGGAAGAACGGAAGTGGTTATAGATAGTGATTCTGTTCTGTTTTCTAAGGTGTCCGAGACAACCATATGTTGGATGAGCCACACAGATTATATTGAGGCAGTGCCAGAGGATTTTTGTATTACTGCGCATACATCTGTCTGTCCAGTAGCTGCTATGGAAAATGCAGAAAAAAATCTATATGCAGTACAATTTCATCCTGAGGTTATGCATACACAGGAGGGTATGAAAATGCTCTCTAATTTTGTTTATCAAATTTGTCAATGTTCTGGCGACTGGAGAATGGATTCTTTTGTAGAGTCAACGATCATGTCATTAAGACAGAAGATAGGTAGTGGAAAGGTATTGTGTGCCCTGTCAGGTGGTGTGGATTCTTCTGTTGCAGCTGTACTTCTTTCTAAAGCGGTAGGGAAACAGCTTACTTGTGTTTTTGTGGATCATGGTTTGCTTCGCAAGGATGAGGGCGATGAGGTGGAGGCAGTATTTGGTCCTGATGGTCCTTATGATTTGAATTTTATCCGTATTCATGCGCAACAGAGATTTTATGATAAATTGGTTGGAGTAGAAGAACCAGAGAAAAAACGTAAGATTATCGGTGAAGAGTTTATTCGTGTTTTTGAGGAGGAGGCAAAGAAGATCGGGGCAGTGGATTTTTTAGTTCAGGGCACGATATATCCCGATGTGATTGAAAGTGGGCTTGGTAAATCAGCAGTGATTAAGTCTCATCATAATGTTGGGGGTCTTCCTGATTGTGTAGATTTTAAAGAGATTATTGAACCTCTTCGCCTTCTTTTTAAGGATGAAGTGCGCAAGGCTGGCTTGGAGTTAGGTATACCAGAGCATTTGGTATATCGTCAGCCATTTCCGGGTCCCGGTCTGGGTATTCGTATTATCGGTGAAGTGACAGCGGAAAAGGTGAAGATTGTTCAGGAGGCGGATGCAATATACCGTGAAGAGATCAAGAGAGCTGGTATTGATAAGGAGCTTGGACAATATTTTGCAGCCTTGACAAATATGCGTTCTGTTGGTGTGATGGGAGATGGAAGAACCTATGACTATGCAGTGGCATTGAGAGCCGTCACAACAAGTGACTTTATGACAGCAGAAGCAGCACGACTTCCATGGGAAGTACTTGACAAGGTAACAAACCGGATTGTAAATGAGGTGAAAGGTGTGAACCGAGTAGTGTACGATTGCACGGGGAAGCCACCGGGGACGATTGAGTTCGAGTAACGGATAAAATCCCGGAAATGCTGATAAAATGGGCGTT
>CAJUOO010000090.1 GCA_910588535.1 uncultured Lachnospiraceae bacterium
CGCTGCGTTTTTCACTAAGCGAGAGCGGGGTGACGGAGAATCACAGGCAGTTCGCTGGGCGGATCTATCCCCAAAATGATACAACAGATAAAGTATAACATTTACAAGATATTATAATATTCTGTATATGTTTTTTAATGCAACAGCCCCTTTTGTCTTTACTTTATCATCCTATAGGTTTTGATGGTCACAGTCTGGTCACTATTTTCTGTCAACAATGTAATATAATAGTTATCACCCTCCGTGCTCCCGTTTATCATATACGCCTTTCCATTCTGGAAGTCGCTCTTATAGAAGTTCATAGCATATGTTTCCTCCCCGTCACTAAATTGATATACAAAACTTCCATTTTCTTCTTGTACTATCTTAGTAGCTTCTTCCATCAGCTCAAAGTTTGCCAAAAGCTCTTGTTCTTGCCCCAAATTCACAATATCAGCCAATGCTTGCATTTCTTCTTCTCGCTTTATATCCTCTTCACTTTTTTCCTCCTCTTGTCCCCATGAATCCTCAAGAGTCCTAAGATATTCCTCTGCTGCTACCGGATCAGCCTTCTCTGGATCTATAGGTAGATCGAATAATAAATTGATCCCATTATACCCCTCGTTCTCTCGTATCTCTCCTGTCACCTCATCATAATGATATGCCGCTGATTCAAAAAATATCGTATTACTAATGCAGAGATAAAGCTTTCTATCTGCAAACTTAATAATATCATCACATAAAATCAGACGATACAAAACTCCATCGATCACATTGTCATGATATCCTCCATTCATAGAAGCAATGTTGTACTGCCATGGCTCCAACCCCTGAATCAGAGGGGATATAAAAAAGTTCATCTCCGAATAGTCTGTATTCATATCAATAGGACGTCCATCCAGCCTCTCTATTGCAATTGCCGCATAAATCTCTGAAAGATCTGATATAGAATCAGAAATATCACTCTGTATCAACGCCTTACCGGATGCAATCCCCAAAAGAGTAAAACGATAATCCCCCGCTTCTCTAGACTCATTGATCTCCACTGCATCCTCCGCTTGAAATGCAGCGGCTATCTCTTTATTACCATTCTGCTCTGCCACCTGTCTTGCTGTCAGATACCTCGCTGCTGCCGCCGCGGTCACTGTCATAAAAAGTACACAGACCGCTGTCACCACTGCTGTCATCTTTCCCTTTGTCAATCTTTTCATCTCAGATTTCTCCTTCCATCTATTCAGAATCTTCCGGTTTAACTCCTCCACCGGCTCCTCCTTTGCAGTTAGGGCAATTTGTATCAGCTCGTCCACCTTGTATTCCTTCTCTGGTTTACCTCTCATAACCATACTCCTCCAGTTTCTTCTTTATTATGGTTCTGGCTGTATACAGCCTGCTCTTAATTGTACCTTTTGGAATATGAAGTGCTCCCGCAATCTCCTCCACACTCATCTCGGCAGAATAAAACATATAGATAGGAAGTCTGTACTTTTCCTTCAACGAAGCAATTTCCATCCTCACCAATTCGCACAGCTCCTCTGTTATATACTGTTCCTCTGGTGTCAAACCTGAATCAGGAATGTTTAATACATAAAGCTCATCATCTATGCCATCCTGTGGTGCAATTCTCTGTCTGCGTGCATATTTTCTTCTCTGATTTTTCAAACACTTTGCCGCGATCCCTATCAGAAAACTTTTTGGATTTCCTTTTTCATCTATTTTGTTACATTTTTCCATGGCAATTAACATGGTTTCCTGATACAACTCATCTGCATCATCCCTGCTACCTGTTAATTGACGGCAAAAGGTATAGACTGCCTTTCCCTCCTTCTCTAACATACTTCCAAATTCCTGACGTGTCACTTCACTTTCCTCCATGTACAATTTTGCATCTGTTTTTCACCCTAACTCCCATCTGCCTGCTTTAGCGGGTATACAAATCGGGATGTGAAATTTTTATTTCACTCTAACTCCCGTCCGCCTGCTTCAGCAGGCATATAATATCAGGATATGAAATTTTTATTTCACTCTACACTTTTATATTGTCAGGAAATCGAAATTGGTTCATTTATTATTCAAAAAAATTCTATAAAATTAAAACAATATTCTTGGGGACTTTCAGGAAATCATTAAAGATACGTTGAAAATAAAAAGAATATAGAATATATGTTAGAAATTAGAGGCGCAGACCGGATTTGAACCGGTGGATACTGGTGTTGCAGACCATTGCCTTACCACTTGGCTACTGCGCCATTTGATGTTATAATCTAGTATATAGCATTTTAATTTACACGTCAAGACTATTTGAAAGGAGATTTTATATGTCACGTATCAAAGATATTAAAAAATGCACCGACAACCGTTTTCTTAACTTCTATGAGCTTTCTGCTGAACGGAGAAATGGTAACATATATCCTTATTATATGTCGTCGCGGGCAAAAGATTCCAAAGATCTAAAAATAAATACTAAAATAAATACTCCCGATGGTGTTATTATCTATGCGCTCTACGGAGAACAAAAAGATCGTGTAGTACTTGTCAGACAGTTCCGCTATCCGATAGACGATTATATCTATGAATTTCCTGCCGGGCTTGTGGAACCGGGTGAAGATATGAAGGAGGCCGCCATCCGCGAGATGTACGAGGAGACGGGGCTGACCCTCTCTCCCCTCTCCGTACCAGATGGATACACCAAGCCATGTTTTACCACTATAGGCATGACAGATGAAAGCTGTGGCACTATATTCGGTTACGCCTCTGGTTCTCCCACCAATTGTCATCAGGAAACTTCTGAGGATATACAGATTATACTGGCCGATCGCACAGAATGTAGGCGCATCCTTAAAGAAGAGCCTATCGCTATCAAATGCGCCTACATGCTGATGCATTTTATTCACGACACAGAAGATCCTTTTTCCTTCCTACAGCTATAATTTTCCCTGTCACAGATACGGGTAGACCGCCTGATAAAAGCTTTCATAGATAAAGCGAATATCCCTAGCTCTTTCCGCCATATGGCTGGTTGTCACTAACATAAATCTCTTATCTGGGAAACAGACGGCGAGCTGGCCGCCCAATCCAAAGAAGGTAAATCCGCCACCTCTGTTTCCCCAGACCTGATATCCATAACCAAATTGCTCATCATATGCTTCCTTATGGGCAGTAGAGATCTGCACCTTGATCATCTCTTTGAGATAATCTGCTGGAATTAACTGTTTTCCATGATATATACCACCATCCATACAGAGCTGAGCGACAGAAGCCAGATCTCTGCTGGTACAAAACAATCCATCCCCACCTCTTATAATTCCCGCTTCATCTCTCAGCCACTCTCTGCTGGTAAATCCTATCTCATCTAGAACTCTTCCCCGCAAAAACTGAAGCATGTCCATCCCCGAAAGCCTCTCTACCAGCGCACAGAGCACATGAGTTGCGGAAGTGTCATAAGAAAAAATCGTTCCCGGCGGATAATCTGGCTCCACATGGAAAAAGGATTCAACCCAATCGCCATTATAGTCCTTATAAGTGGTCTTTTTATGTGCTGTTGACATAGTTAGAAGATGTCTTATCTTCATCTGACGAATATAAGGATGTACATTTTCCGGCAACTTATCTGGAAAATAATCACAGATGGCATCCTCTATTGTCAACACCCCGTCCCCGATCAATAGTCCAATCGCAATGGCCGTAAAGCTCTTTCCCACAGAATACATCCGATGATTAACATTTTTATCATAAGGAGGCCAGTATCGCTCAAAACACAGCTTGCCATCCCTGAGCATCAATACACTATCCATGCCCGCATCTTTTTCTGCCAGCAGGCGCAAGAATTCGTCCGACTGCTTATCTGACAGTCCTGCTTCCTTCATAGAACTCCATTCAAAATCCATACATACTATCCTCCATATCAGAGCAGTCTACTACGATGACACACATCAGAAAACTTAAATTTCCGACTGTGATCAAGACATATTTGAGGCTCTGACTTAAATTGCCGATTGAAAAAATGCATCAGCATAATTTTTCAACCTACTCCCTTCTCCTTTTATGCCCTACAATGCTACCTCAAGAAGCCTGCTAGCATGTCCCTCACTGCCATTTTCAAATACCGCCGTGATGTAATACTGCCAAACATATCCGAGATCTGCTGTAAATGGCAATGTGGCAAGCTCTCTTTTTTCCTCCTCTGTCACAGTTCTCACAACCTCAAAGGTAAGCTCCTCCTTCTTTTTTCTATACACATGGTAAGCTACCGCGTGTTCTACTAAGTTCCAGTTGAGCAGAAAACTTCCTCTCCCATTTTCGTTTGAGATCTCCTGCACAACAAAACCAGATACCATATCTGTTGGCTTTTCCTGACCCTCACCCATCTCTTTATATGGTTTTGGCTTCTCAATTTCTTTTTTCGGAGCAGCCAACTTCTTTAATAGATCAAGGCTGTGATCTGCATGATATTCTACAAGCATCTCTGCTATCATATTGGCATATACTTTTGCCCCATATTCCTGAAGATGTGCCTTATCAGACACACCCGCTGCATATGCACCGTCTGGATATTCTCCTTCCTTAACCCAGAGATAAATATGCTTACTCTCCTCCGTCCCTATCTGATTCAAATAAGCTGTACTTCTAGCCCCCAGATCCAGCAGAGGCACCTTCTGCTCCCTTGCAATTTCTATCATCGACTCACGATATGCCGCAAAACTGATGGAAAACACTCCATCCTCCCCACAAGTTCTCATCGCCACTGGTGTCACCAGCACACACTGCACCTGTCTCCTTTTACAAGCATCGATATATCTTTGTATATAATATGGAAATTCATCTGGCGCAATATAACGATTTGGCCTTATCGCTGTCGCATCATTATGTGCAAATTGAACAAACATATAATCTCCCGGACATATAATCTCCAATATCTGATCCAACTTTCCTTCATCATAAAAGGAGCGAGCACTTCTTCCACCAATCGATCGATTTTCGATTGTAAGCTCTGGCAACTCGTAAGTTCGAGCAAGAGAATAGGTGCTGTGTTCCGCCCGGTACTCTCTGTATCGATCTGCACCATCAAAAAACTGATACAATACCTGCCCCCAGCCTGTCTGTGGATAAAAACGCTTCTCATATGATTGTACCGTAGAATCAGAAACTAAAAATAACCTTGGTTTCTCCCTCCTCTGCTTTTCTTCTTCTGGCGTAACTGTAATATCTTTTATATAAACCTCGCCTGTTATCACAGAATCCTCAATTTCTGACATTGCACCTGCCGCAAAACACAAACGACAAATTCCATTCGTCATACATGCAATTAATAAAACATGCACTTCTTCTCCCGGCTGAACAGTGACGGCCTCCTCCTTCACCACATCATTGACACGTATATGACAGGTATAAGCATCCAATGTAGGATTGACGAAAGTGATCCGAACTTCATAATTGTTCCCCTTCCACTCAGTGATAAATTGTGTGCTCTCCTCATAATAAAAAATTCCGTATCCTGTCTCTTCTATCTCACGCCACACACGACTTCTCACTACAAGGAACCCATTCTCCTCTCTCAGAAAATGATGACTATTTCGCTTTGTGACAAGCCGAGGATAATACACCCCATCCACCCAGCCGGTTGCTGGCTCCTCATACGTATAATCCTGATAGTGAAATACCATATCCATATCATCCCTCATTTCTATGTTGATTAACAGCATGTAATTTTATTTTCCCTTAGTATAACATATATTCTTGGTTTTTGCGATCGGAAAGCTTAACAGACAAAAAATACATTTGTCACAGTATGATAACAAGTTATACTTGACATATAATACTATATAATATATAGTATTATATATAAAAATATATAGTACTATACAAAAGGAGGCTTCCATGAATGTCCAAATTAAAAAAGGGCTATTAGAGTATTGCGTTCTTGCCCAACTTTATCGAGGTGAATCTTATGGGTATCAACTTATAAAAGACATATCTACCTGTATTGACATCTCTGAATCTACTTTATATCCCATCCTCAAACGTCTTGAAGCTGATAACTATGTGAAAACCTATAAAGTAGAACACAACAACCGGCTCCGATGCTATTTTCAGCTTACTGAAAGCGGAAAACTTCATCTTAAGAACTTTATCAAAGAACGCACAGAAATTATACGCGTATTAGATTTTATCTCAGAAAGAAAGGAAATTAATGAACATGAATAAAAAAACATTTCTAAAATCACTTAAAACATATCTCAACAAATTAAAGACCTCCGCCATTCACCGTCATATCAGCTATTATGAAGAAATACTTTCTGATATGATAGAAGGCGGGCTATCTGAGGAAGCTGCCGTTGAAAAGCTTGGATCACCAAAAAATATCTCAGAGGCACTTCTCAAAGACGCAATGCCAGAGGACTTTAAAAAAACTGACTGGATTGGAAGATGCTTTATCATTTTTAGTTGTGCATTACTCCTAATCTCTCTCTTCTTTAAAATAAAATCCACTGGCAACTCTTCCATCTCTTTTATAGGTGGTGCCGACGGACCTACCAGTATTTTTATTGCTGGCAAAATCGACTATACATGGCTATATTTCCTAACGGCTGGATGTATTGCAATCACTATCCTCTATAAAACCATTCGATACTTTAAACACTGACAACTTCTTCCATGTCACGGCAAAAGTTGTAGGCTGAACCTCCATACAAGCCATGTAATACCTACTCATTTAAGTATCTTAAAAACATCCTCTTAAATGGTAAGCTAAACGGATCTTTCTCGATCATGTTCCTATCTATTACTTTATCGAGCCAAGTATAGTATCATCTATTTTTGCACATCCTGTTTTGGAAAGGAGTGTATATTAGATGATAGATAACAGTGAACTTCCTGTTGGTTTTACTATGGAGCTTGCTCAACATTCGGATATTCTCAACCGCTTCTCCGAATTAACAGAATCAGAAAGGGAAGATGTGATCAAGGGTGCCCGACTGATACGTTCCCGCGACGAAATGCGAAGCTATGTAGAAAACATGTTTTGACAAAATACATGGGCACCCATCTATAAACCTATTATAGTTAAGAGTGCCCTGTATATTAACCTTTAATAACATTCTATAACATCTTGTAGGATGAGTTTACATCATTTTCGGAAAAGGATCGTATAGCCCGACCGCTGTTTTCCTCCGTCACCCCGCTCCCGCTTAGTGAAAAACGTAACGGATACTAAGCTCGTGAAATACCTCGCTAAGTACCAACGTTTTTCAATAGGTTCCTTGAGGAAAACAGCGGTCGGGCTATACTGTTTTATTGAATCGTTCTACTTCAAACACTTGCAGATCTGTATTTATTATACGTTTGTATTTATAGAACATCAACTTCTCTTAAAGAAAACAACAAAGACTTTCTATCAATCCTGTACAAGCAGAGATACAACGTGTTTTGCCTAACTGATAAAAACAGTTCGCCGGGGCGGCCTTCCCCAAAAATAATACAACAAATTTTAAACAACAACAAAAATATAACCTTTACAAGAAATTATAATATATGACTCGTATTTAATCTCATTATCGTTATCTTAGTAAATTTAGATCCGAACATCGATCGATTTATACAATCTTCGTAATTCGCTTTCCATGAAAAGTTTTGAAGTCAACTCCTCTTTTGAATAATAATCTTGTATAGGTTGTTCCATTTGCTCTGATGACTCTACAGTCATCTCTGCCTCCTTCTCAACAGCCTCAAACTGTTCCTCCAAGATCTCCTCCTGAATCTCATCTACCATATCAAGAACCTCATCAAAAGCTTCCTGAATAGAATTTTTATTGTCCTCTTCTCCTGTTGCTTCCTCGATAAGCTCTTCTTTTCTTTCCTCTTCTGTCTTCGGCTTCTGCTTCTCTGCTTCCTCTGCAATCTTCTCTCCAAGCTCCCTTGCCTCATCAAGAACATGGGACATCTGTCCATTGTTGTACTCTGCTCTTGCAGCTTGAATCTGGTCTTCATACGAATGAAGCATATCTAACTTTCTGGAAATATCCTCCACAGTGTCACATACCATATCTTTCAGATTCTCCTTCTGCTTTTCGAAAAAAGTAATCTGATCATCCCTCTTTTTCTGTCTTTCCAGCTTATCTTCTGTACTTTTCAGACCTCCATTTAACATAGATGTCGGACTAAATAGAAAAAGAGCACTACTTCCCCTAACATTTATATTCATAAGCACCATCCTTTCCTTTACCATATTTATCGGATTTTCATTCCATTTCCTTAGAATCTTCTCAAAAAACATCTTCATTGAAATATACTATAATTTTGTGATATACTTGTTTTATACTATAAATATTTAGGAGGAAATAGAGATGACAAAAAAGAAGATATCAAATCTTATGTTTATTGCCATTGTAGGGATTGTGCTAATTTTGTATTTTTATGCTTCCTTTCAACGCGGAATCTGGTATAAAGATCAGTTTCTTCACAGTATTAATGAAAATGAATGGAGTGGAACTATATACACAGACACCTTACATATTCATAGAGAAATGGCTGACGATAAAGTTTTTCTCCGTTTTACATGGGGAACAGAATCGGAAGATTATTGTGTATTTTTTGATAACAATGCTGCTTATAATGAATCGCTCAAGATTTATCAAGAAGATCTATTACTTTTCACTGGTTATTATACTGATTCTAACTTTCAGGTTTTATTTGACAGCTCCGGCAACGCAGTATCTCTGGCAGATATTACCGTAACGGTTGGCGGCACTGAAATTAGTTCATCTGGAATTACAAATGACTGGCGTCCATCTGAGCCTTTGCTATTACAATTAGCTCTTCTTGATAAATTAGAATTTAGAGGAGATATATCTAAAACAATTTGTATTTTTTTCATTGGTTTTGTCCTGTTGCTTGATATTTGTTTTCCTAAATTATTCTTCTATATCAGGCATGGTCTTTCTGTATATGACCCAGAACCTTCTGAGTTATATTATTTTTTTCAGAAGATAGGCAGAATTGCGCTTGTTATTTTAGTGGGATTTTTAATGCTGACAACTTTTTTCCCTTTATATACTTAAAGGGATCAATGTAATTGAGAAGGCTGTCTTGACAACAAACGGGTAGAGAAATGCTCTTCTCTACCCGATAAAAGAGGCGCGAACCGGATTTGAACCGGTGATGACGGTGTTGCAGACCGGGGCCTTACCACTTGGCTATCGCGCCATATTAAGTTCTGATTCCACAAATGACTCCAAGGGGATTTGAACCCCTGTTACCGCCGTGAAAGGGCGGTGTCTTAACCGCTTGACCATGGAGCCAGCTTCTTACCAAACTCCCCGAGCGGGGCTCGAACCTGCAACACCACGGTTAACAGCCGTGTGCTCTACCATTGAGCTATCGAGGATTATTCTCCTGCACCCTCAAAACTGTATACTGTCAATCCATTTCCTTCATCCTTCTCTTCT
>CAJUOO010000091.1 GCA_910588535.1 uncultured Lachnospiraceae bacterium
GGAGCCGTTATGGCTCCATTTTAAACTTTATAAGTGGCAAACTCGGGTTATAGCAAATACGAAGAATAATAACAAGATTTTAGGTAGTGCAATATTTGATTTGAGGTAATTTCTATATATCATGTGAAAGACAGATTGTAGGAAGCAAATGAATATGATATAATAAAAATATCTATGCGCATAGAAACCGCGCGATGAATAGAACGGCATAATATATAATAGATCTCTATAATAGGCTGAAAATAAAATAGAAAGAAAAAATAAGGAGTAGAGTGCGATGATTGATAAAAGCCTTATCTATGAGTGTATACAACATAATAATTATAGGTTTACGGCGGGCAGAGGTGTGGATGCTCTTTATGCTGTAATTGAGGGAATGGATGCTCAACTTGAGAGTGCGGAGCAGATGATTACCGATTATATCATGAAGCACAAAAATATGCTCCGAAGTGACCGACATAGCTATAATGCATTTGTGTCCAGTTTTACTAGCACGATTGAGCTGAGAATCGAGTTTTTTAGTTCAGAACTATGCATTGAAGCTGTTGATATCTGTGAGTATCATCCTGAGCATTATAATTTTATCACCAGCTTAAAATGCTCTGATTACCATCGAATGTTAGCTATGATGACCGCAGGCAACACCGGAATATTATCCTCAAGCCGTCTCTATTCTATTATTATGAGGCACGGAGTGTTTGTGGATCCTTTGGGAAATGATTTAATAGCTGCTTTCTTGCAGATATATGACGCGATGTTGTTTGCTATGATTAAAAATCAAAAAGAAAATTTGAACGGGCAGAATCAGAATTATGCAATGTATAAGGATATCGCTAATCTTTGCAGCCGTATGGAGGAGGCATATGGAGATGAATATCCACTTGTGGGATATGTGAGACAGTCCTTGGAGACGCTTGAGAGGAATGTAATTGATAGTTTTGCATATTGATATATAGATTAGGGGTGGGGAGAGGAATGAAACTATTTGCTGGTACAGTTCAAAACATGGTGACACTTGCCAATATGGATAATAAATGGAAGCAGAAAAAGAAAGAGCTTGGACAAAAAGAGCTTGCAGAGATGGATCCAGTGAGCAGGCAGATTGCAATATACAAGGAGGATCTGGCAAAGATTCAGGAGAGCCGACAGAAGGAAGGAATTAACAATAAGCTGAAGGCAGGAGAGGGACTTACTCCAGAAGAGATTGATTATTTGAAAAAGAATGATCCGAAGGCCTATAAGGAATATCAGGAATTGCAGCAGGAGAAGGAAGCGTATGAGAAACGGCTTAAATCTTGTAAGACAAAAGAAGATGTGGAGAGTCTTAAGCTGAATACTATGGGGCAATTTATGGCAGCGGCAAAGCAGATAGCGAGTAATCCGAATATTCCAAAAGGAAAGAAAAAGGAGCTGATGGAGCGAATTCTTAAGAGAGTGATGGGAGTGCAGAAGAAGCATGTCGAGTTTATTCTTTCTGGGCGCTATCACAGTCTTCCTACAAGAGAAGAAGAGGAAGAGAAAAAGAAGAGGAAGAATGAGCGAGAGAATCCAGAACAGGTGGATGAAAACGATCAGACGGATGCAGAGCTTGGCGATCTTAGCTTGGAAGATCTTAGAAAGAAGGCAGATAAGGCATTTGAGGAAGTGAAAAGTGAGCTTGGATTGGGTGAAATTGAACCTCCACGGACAGATGCCGGGGCAGAGCGTGCGACGGCAATTATAAAATAATTATAAATAGTATGATACTTTTCTTTTTTGACTTGCAAAATATCTTAAAAAAGTATATTCTATACATGAGCAGATAGTATGATTGTATTAAGCAAGTAATATAACATTCCATCTACCCTAAGAGTGAATGGCTTACAGGAGGAAGATATGAAGAAAAAGAAGAGAAGAAAGAAGCTGATTATTGCAGGAGTTGTAATTGCAGTGATTGTGGTGCTGGTTGTTCTGGTAATCAATCAAAGTAAGAAGGCGGTGGATAATCTTTACAGTACAGCAGTGGTCACTAGAGGTGATATGGACATCTTTTACAGCTTTAGTGGAAACACACAGTTGTCTGATGTGAAGAATGTGGTGAGTGCTCAATCATGGAAGCTGACACAGATTCATGTAAAAGAGGGTGATAAGATAAAGAAGGGCGATATTCTTTACACGATTGATGAGGAGGATTATAAGCTTGCGGTGGCCAGCGCAGAGAGTGCGATCGAGACAGCAAAGCTTTCACTTTCCAGCACGCAGGCAAATATGAATCAACAGATCTCGCAGGCACAGGGAACCTTAAATCAAGCGAAGCTATCTCTGGATGACGCAGAGCGCACGCTTACGCAGACCAGTTCCTTATTTGAGGCAGGACTTGCATCCGAGCAGAGTTATAATCAGGCAAAAACAGCCTATGATCTTGCGAATGAACAGTATAATACGGCAAATTCAGCTTATCAATCCTTGAGAAATACTTCGAATATCAATGTTGCCTCCGCTCAGGCTCAGGTGACACAAGCACAAAATTCTTATGATAGCCTTGTAAAGCAGATCGGTGATAGAGAGGTAAAGTCAGAGGTTGATGGTATTGTGTCCAAGATTTATGTCGATCCAGACGTCAAACTTAATGCAGGTGCATTGATTATGGATATTCTTGACACAGATTCTGTGAAGGCTGTCGTGAAGGTGGATGAGTACGATTATTCTACCATGAAGGTTGGAAATCAGGTGAGTGTTTACATAGATGCATTGGGTATGGAGAAGCAGGGAACTGTGAGTTCCATCGATCTTCAGGCCACTGCTGCTGCGGGAATGTCATATTTTAATGCGGAGGTAGAATTTGAGCATGACAGCAGTGTGTTGGGTGGTATGACAGTGGAGGTGAAGTCCTTAAAGGACAGCACCAAGGATGCACTTTTGGTTTCCATGAATGCTCTGTTGTTTGACAAGCAGAATCAGCCTTATGTACAATATAAGGATGAAAAGGGCAATTTACAGATAAAATATGTGACAGTCGGCATTAACGATGGTTTTCAGGCAGAGATCCTTGAGGGAGTGAACGAGGGGGATGTGCTGTATTATATAGATAATTCTCTCTATGAGCAGCTAATGCAGATGCAGATGGGAGGGAATTAGATGCCGGAGAAGTTGTTGGAGATGACGGATATCGTCAAATGCTACACCATCGGTGATGAGGAGCAGGTGGTGCTGAATCATATTGATTTCAACGTGTCAAGAGGAGAATTTGTATCGATCTTAGGTCCCTCCGGCTCAGGAAAATCAACGATGATGAATATTATCGGCTGTCTGGATGTGCCTACCTCAGGCAAATATATTCTAAATGGAAGAGAGATAGCAGATCTGGATCAGATTGAGCTGGCACATATCAGAAATAAGGAGATAGGATTTATCTTTCAGTCATTCCAGCTTCTGAAAAGAAATACCATTTTGGAAAATGTGGAGCTTCCATTAATATATGCCAAGCTGTCGAGAAAGGAGCGCCGAGAGAGGGCGGCTTCTATGTTGGAGCGCATGGGGCTGGGGAATAAGATGGATTTTTATCCCAATCAGCTTTCCGGCGGACAGCAACAGAGGGTGGCGATCTCCCGCGCTGTCGTGACACAGCCATCCATTCTGCTTGCCGACGAGCCGACAGGTGCGCTGGATCAGAAGACAGGCGCGCAGGTGATGGAGCTGTTTCATGAGCTGAATGAGGAGGGAAGGACCATAATTATGATCACGCATGATAAGCATATTGCAGAACATGCGGGAAGAATTGTGAAGATCCTTGACGGAGTTATGTCAGAGGGGGTGATGGAGGATGCTTAGAGAAAGTATGAAAATGTCATGGGAGAACATTGTACAAAATAAGCTGCGCTCCTTTCTGACTATTCTTGGTATTGTAATAGGTGTCACAGCCATTATTGCCCTGATCACGGTGGTTCAGGCTGTCATTGATAATGTGAATGAACAGTTTGACAGTGTCGGGGCGAACACAATTGTGATCAGCGTTCAGGGCACGCCACTAAAGCAGGGTCTGACAGATAAGGAGCTGATGGATATTAATCAGATAGACGGGGTGAGCGGAATCGCGCCGTCTATAAACACAGAGATTGATATTAGTAGAAATGGGACAATTTATGAGGATATTATTGTCGATGGAAAGAATGAAACCTTCTTTCGGCGAAATTCCAATTTACTTTCCATGGGAAGAGGATTTAATATTCTTGATGTTGAGAATAAAAACAGAGTCTGTGTGATCAGCTCGGATTTTATGCATAAAGCATTTTTGGGAGAAAATCCCGTAGGACAAAATCTTACAATTATGGGGAGTGTCTACAAGGTTGTAGGTGTGGTGGATGGAGCAGATGAATCGGTTATGTCATTAATGTCAGGAAGCACTACAGATATTTATATTCCTTATAAGAATTTAATGAATCTGACAGGGCAGAATCGCGTGTACAGCCTTGAGGTCTATATGTCAGATGAGGCTGAAAATACCAACCAGATATCAGATACGATTGAACAGTATCTTGACAATCTCTTTAATCATAAGGATAATAGTTATATGCTTATCGTGATGGACAGCCTGCTGGAAATGATGAGGAGCATGCAGGCCATGTTGACGACGGCATTGACGGCGATCGCATCGATCGCCTTGCTGGTAGGTGGTATTGGTATTATGAATATGATGTTGGTTTCTGTGACAGAGCGGACGGTGGAGATTGGACTTAGAAAGGCGTTGGGAGCAGAGCCAAGGCTGATACAGGTACAATTTTTGACAGAGGCAATTATGCTTTCCACATTGGGAGGTATATTTGGCGTGATAGTCGGGCTTGCTATTTCGTTTGCCTGTGGGGCGGTGATGGATATCGCGATTCCAATCTCATGGGGAGCGATCGCGCTGGGCGTTGGATTCTCGGCAGCAGTGGGAATTATCTTTGGATTTGCACCAGCTAGAAAGGCGAGTGAGCTGAATCCAATCGATGCATTGAGGAGCATATAAGGAGGAAAAAATTGAGATCTAAGATAAAGAAACAGACAGGGAAGCGGCTTGGGATCAGTCTGCTGAGCGGAATAATGTTTATAAATATCATGGTTCCTGCACTGGCGGACAGTGATGAGGATGGTCCCTATACGATACCAAAGCTTCAGAGCTATTCAACAAAGAGCACGGCAGAGTATTCAGAGGCACAGCTTGCTGACAGCTTGGTTGAGTTTGGCGAGATTGATTTTCTAGTACGCCACTATAATAATACAGTGATCAGCAACCGCTATACCTATAATAGTTTGAGGGATGCCTATGAGAGAGCGGAGGAATCCGGCTCAGTGTCCAGCCCAACGGGTGGTTATAAGGATGCCGACAACTCTATGGATGATGCTTTAAAGCAGTTAGATAAGGGAATCAGTGGGTATCAGAACAGCATCCGGCAGCTTTATGCCCAGATGGATTCCATGACAAGTGAGGCGGAGCGACTGGCAGCACAGAATCAAATATCAGCGCTGCAGAATACCTTGGCAACATTGGAAGTACAGAGAGGATATATTCAAAGTATACAGGAAGTGAATACCACCATGAGTGATATGATGGGCTCTATGGCGAATGGATCTGGTATGTCATCCTCGGATCTAACAAATTACTATCTCCAATTTTCGGAGGTGGAGGCTACGATGGTCAAAGCAGCGCAGAGCATGTATCCGACCTATTACCAGCTCGTCTACAATATGGATCAGCTTAATGCAAATCTGGCTGTGGCGGAAACAGCTTATCAGGGAACTCTGGTACAGAAAGAACTGGGCATGTGTACAGACAATGATGTGGCAGATGCACTGTATAATGTCACAAGCATTAAAAACAGCATAACTAGTCTTGAGAATCAGATGGTTTCTTTAAAACAGGAATTTTGTAAGCTGGTGGGAAAGGATTTTAACGAGGATATTACCTTTGGAGAGCTGCCAGAGGTTGATTATGAATATATTGCTTCCATCGATCTGTATCAGGATATAGACAGAGCACTCAGCAAAAATTACAGTGTGCGCAACAAGCAAAATGTGATGAATAATAACAATGGTCCCGGAAGCACATATGAGTCAAGAAAATCAGATCTCTATTCACTGAACGCGGAGCGTGATAATGTGAGAACGGAAGTAAATGCAGCTTATCTGGAGATTCAGACAAAGATGACAGAGCTCACTATGGCAGAGGAGAAGCTTGCCAATGCTGAGCGCCAGATCAAGCAGGTGGAGGAGCAATATAATTTAGGTCTAATATCCAGATTAGAATATGAACAGAAGAAGCTTTCTTATATCTCTGAGGAAACAGCCTGCAAAACGGCGGAGAGTGCTCTGCTTGACGCAGTAAACACTTATAAGTGGGCAGTTCAAGGACTGTAAGATAAGAGGCAGGGGGACACTGATGTTTAAAGAAAATGAGAAAAAATATGCAATGTGGGGTATAACAGCCTTTTGTGTGGTGGCGGCGAGCGTACTATTCTTCTTTTTCATCTTTCGCCTTCACAGTGTAGGAGCACTGGTAGGAAAAATATTAAAGATACTATCACCGATAATTTATGGTTTGGTGATCGCCTATCTGCTGGGACCAATTGAGAGCTTTTGGAACCGCAGATTGACGGTTCTCTTTAAAGAGCGCATGAAAAATGATAAGCGGGCAGAAGGAGCTGCGAAAGGGCTTTCTATTTTGATTGCGCTTGTGATAGCGATAGTAATCGTGTGCGGACTGCTTCTTCTGGTTCTCCCAAGACTGGTGGAGAGCATAGCAGCGATGATTGATGCTTTTCCCTTTTACATTGGAGAGATTCAGGGCTTTATCGATGCTCTGCTAAAAGATCATCCTGAGATACTGGTGGTTTCAGGAGAGGCATATGAGAAAATGATGGAACATATGGAGAGTTTTATTAGCACAGATCTGATACCTCAGATGAATATCCTGCTCTCTAACTTGACAAATATTATTATCAGCGTATTTAACTCGTTCCTAAACATGATGATCGGCGTAATCGTCTCTATCTATGTGCTGATGAGCAAAGACAAATTTATAGGACAGGGAAAGAAGATGCTCTATGCAATGTTTAAGCCAAATGTGGCTAATAACATTCTGATGATTATGCGCCAGAGCAACCGCATCTTTGGTGGCTTTATATCGGGAAAGCTGCTGGATTCTCTGATTATAGGAATTATCTGTTTTATTGGCTTATATATTATGGGCACGCCGTATATGGTGTTAGTCAGCGTAATTGTCGGAGTGACAAATGTGATACCATTTTTTGGTCCATATATCGGCGCGATACCGAGCGCATTTCTCATTCTTTTGGTTGATTGGAAGCAATGTCTGTGTTTTGTTGTATTTATTATAATTCTACAGCAGATAGATGGAAATATTCTTGGACCAAAGATTTTGGGCAATTCTACAGGATTGTCTGCTTTTTGGGTAGTATTTTCCATTCTTTTAGGTGGCGGATTGTTTGGATTTGCAGGAATGTTGCTAGGAGTTCCAGTATTTGCGGTGATCTACTATATGATTAAAACCTTAGTGGAATGGCTGCTCGCCAGAAAAAAGCTGCCAGTTGCGTCAGAGGATTACTGCACAGTGGAATATATCAGTGAGAATAATAAATTGATATATCACCAAAAGATGGAGCCGAATGATAGAATATTGAAAAAGATAAGAAAAAAAGAAAAAGATACAGAAGAGTAATTAAGAGAAAGAATAAATAAAAGATAGAAGGCAAAAATTCTGCTCAGAGAATCCATTTGATGTTTTGAAGAAAGAGAATGGATTCTTTGAGCTTTTTTGTTGTTCGATATAGTATTGGTGCATAATTAAATGATAATTCAAAGAGAGGATGAGGAAGTTTCTCGTGTACCTATCTTTCCCAGCGTCCTGAGGAGCCACAGGGAAGGGAGAGTTTGGACTGTGTGACAGGTAATCCAATCTCATCCGCCTGTACATGTCCGCCAAATTTTGGCACAACTTCGCAGCCAAGCAGATAGCTGAGAACAGATGGCGCAAAGCCTGTTGTGTACGAGTTGATAAGAAAGAAGAGAGGCTTGTCAGAAAGCAACTTGGCACAGAGCTGAACCAGCGGATAGATGGCATCCTCTATTTTCCATATCTCCCCTTTTGGTCCCCTTCCATAGGAGGGAGGGTCCATAATAATGGCATCATAATGGTTGCCACGGCGAAGCTCACGCTCTGCAAATTTTGCACAGTCGTCGACAATCCAGCGGATAGGGGCATCCGCGAGACCACTGGACGCAGCATTTTCCTTTGCCCATGCCACCATTCCCTTGGAGGCATCCACATGGGTGACGGAGGCTCCTGCTTTTGCTGCGGCAAGTGTTGCGCCGCCTGTGTAGGCGAAGAGATTTAAGACTTTGACGGGGTGCCCGGCATGGCGGATTTTCTCTGAGAACCAGTTCCAGTTGGCAGCTTGCTCAGGAAATAGTCCTGTGTGCTTAAAGCTAAATGGCTTTAGGTGAAAAGTGAGATCCTGATAAGTGATGGTCCATTGCTCTGGCAGATCAAAAAATTCCCATTCTCCGCCGCCTTTACTGCTCCGATGATAATGACCATTTTTATGTTTCCAGCCCTTGTGGAGCCTTGGTGTGTTCCATATCACTTGCGGGTCAGGGCGTATTAACAGGTAGGTTCCCCATCTTTCTAATTTTTCTCCTTTTGAGGTATCAAGAATTTCATAATCCTTCCATTTATCTGCAATCCACATATTGGACTCCTTTCTATGAAACAGTGTTGTATCTTAGGAAAAAATTTCTTGTCAAACGTTATCATTATATCGCAGGTTTGCAATAATTGAAAGAAAAAAGATAAATTTCTTATTATTTGTGATAGTTATATACGATTTGTATTTTGTTGTATCATTTTCTGGAAAGGTCCGCCCGGCGAACTGCCTGTGGTTCTCCGTCACCCCGCTCCCGCTTAGTGAAAAACGCAGCGGACGCTAAGCTCGAAACTACCTCGCTAAGCGCCGGCGTTTTTCAATAGGTTCCTTGAGGACCACAGGCAGTTCGCCGGACTGTT
>CAJUOO010000092.1 GCA_910588535.1 uncultured Lachnospiraceae bacterium
ACTGGCTATACGAACCTCCCCCGAAAATGATAGAAGAACATTCATCCTACAAGAAATTATACCTTAATGTCTGCTTTCAGCCCAAGCAGCTCCTTATTGGCATCCAGCACTGGTCTCACCACATTCGCAAGAAAGCTCTCTGTCTGCTCCTTTGCTCTTCCTGTATATTTTGCTGGGTCCATTGTCCTTTTCAGTTCCTCCAGCGTCAAATTAAACGCTGGATCTGCCGCAATCAGCTCAAGAAGATTATTCTCTCTTCCCTCCACCTTGACATTTCTTCCTGCCTCCATGGATAACTCTCTGATCCTCTCATGAAGCTCCTGCCTGTCACCGCCTGCCTTCACGGCATCCATCATAATATTCTCCGTCGCCATAAAAGGTAATTCTGCCATCAATCTCTTCTCTATCACCTTAGGGTACACCACCAACCCATCCACAACATTTAAATATAGATCCAAAATACCATCTATGGCAAGAAATGCCTCAGGCACAGACAGACGCTTGTTCGCCGAATCATCCAGAGTTCTCTCAAACCATTGTGTCGCGGAGGTTATCGCCGGATTCATAGCATCCACCATCACATATCTGGCGAGGGAAGCAATTCTCTCGCTCCTCATCGGATTTCTCTTATATGCCATCGCGGAGGAACCTATCTGATTCTTCTCAAAAGGTTCTTCTATCTCCTTTAAATGCTGCAAAAGGCGAATATCATTGGAAAATTTATGCGCACTTGCCGCGATCCCGGCAAGAACATTCAACACTCTTGTATCAACCTTGCGGGAGTAGGTCTGTCCCGATACCGGATAGCAGCTCTGAAATCCCATCTTCTTGGCTATCATGGGATCTATTCTGTCAATCTTTTCCTGATCTCCGTCAAACAGCTCCAGAAAACTCGCCTGTGTCCCAGTTGTTCCCTTGGACCCCAACAGCTTTAAGCTCTCAATCACATGCTCCAGATCTTCTAAATCAAGCATTAGCTCCTGTATCCAAAGTGTGGCACGTTTTCCCACTGTGGTGGGCTGTGCCGGCTGAAAATGAGTGAAGGCAAGTGTGGGCTGTGCCTTATAGGTATCAGCAAATTCTGCAAGCTCATGGATCACATTCAGAAGCTTTTTATGTACCAGACGCAGAGCCTCCCTCATCACAATAATATCTGTATTATCTCCCACATAGCAGGAGGTCGCGCCAAGGTGAATAATCCCCTTTGCCTTGGGACATTGAACACCATAGGCGTAGACGTGGGACATAACATCATGACGAACCAGCGCCTCTCTCTCCCTTGCCACCTCATAATTAATATCGTCCTGATGCTCCTTCAGCTCATCAATCTGTTCCTGCGTTATCGCAAGCCCCAGCTCATGCTCTACCTCAGCAAGAGCAATCCACAGCTTTCTCCATGTTCGGAATTTCATATCCGGTGAGAAGATATATTGCATCTCCCTGCTGGCATAGCGCTCCGATAACGGGCTCTGATATCTGTCGTTCATAGCTTCCTCCTTATCTCTGCGCTGCTTTTGCACTCTCAGACCTGCGATAGCAGCGCGGACACAAGCCTGAGAACTATAACAGACAAAACAACATCGTTTTATCTGGCTGACATATCCCTCACAAAAAGAGAGCCCATCCCGACAAGATCAATTATCATGTTCGCCGCGAATATCCTCCTTGGGCGGTTCAAGCGGATAAGCTCCTGTAAAACACCCTTTACAGATAGAAAGCCCTTCTGCCATCTTGGCAAGCCGCTCCACCTTCAAGTATGCCAGCGTATCTGCTCCAATTATCTGACAGACCTCCTCCACTGTTCTCCCATGCGCGATAAGCTGCTCCTCTGAAGGAATGTCAATGCCAAAATAACATGGATGCAAAAATGGCGGTGCACTGCTTCTCACATGAACCTCCTTCGCTCCAGCCTCCTTTAACATGCGGACAATTCTGGCACTTGTCGTCCCTCTCACAATGGAATCGTCGATCATAATAATCCTTTTTCCCTCCACCGCTTCTTTAAGAACATTCAGCTTTACCTGCACGCTGGACTCTCTGCTGTTCTGTTTTGGCTTGATAAAGGTTCTCCCCACATAACTATTCTTGACAAACGCCGTACCGTAGGGTATTCCAGACTGCATGGAATAGCCAAGTGCTGCTATATTCCCGGACTCTGGTACCCCTACCACCAGATCGGCCTCCACCGGGCTGTCCATAGCCAAAAACTTACCAGCCTGTATTCTGGAATGATACACACTCACATTATCAAAAACACTGTCTGGTCTGGCAAAATAGATATACTCAAATATACACCTTGCCTCCTGCTCCTTTGGAAGACACATGGAGGTATCACTCTCAATTCCATTTTTTGTGATTGTCACAATCTCGCCCGGAAGCACATCCCTGATAAATTCTGCGCCCACCGTGTCCAAAGCACAGCTCTCTGACGCAAGAATATAGGCATTGTCTCTTCTGCCAATGCAAAGCGGCTTAAAGCCAAAGGGATCTCTTGCACCAATAAGCTTTCTTGGACTCATGACAATCAGGGAATAGGCTCCCTTAATCTTTCTCATCGCCGCTGCCACTGCCCCTTCTACTGTCGGCATCTTCACGCGCTCCCTCGCGATGTGATAGGCGATCACCTCTGAGTCAATTGTAGTCTGAAAGATCGCTCCATTGTACTCCAATTCTCTGCGAAGCTCCGGCGCATTGATAAGATTTCCATTGTGTGCGAGAGCTAAGGTTCCCTTAATATAATTTAATACCAGAGGCTGTGCATTTTCCCTTGTGCTGCTCCCTGCCGTGGAATATCGCACATGTCCCACTCCGATATCCCCGTGTAGCTTCTCAAGTCCATCTGGTGTAAATACCTCATTAACAAGCCCCATCCCCTTCACGGAGCTCACCTTCCCCTTCGGTCCCTCTGTATCACTCACAGCAATACCACAGCTCTCCTGCCCTCTGTGCTGCAGAGCAAACAATCCATAATAGATGGTAGATGCCACATCATGCTTGTCAAAATCATATACTCCAAAGACTCCGCACTCCTCATGCAGCTCATCTGCTATATCCATACGGTTGATATTTTCCATATTTCCCTAATCCTTCCCTGATGAAGCCAAAATAGGGGGGCAGGCGCGCCTGTCCCCACATTCCAACTTACTGAATCCCAAGTCTCTTAAATACTTCCTCGTATGCATCCTCCACATTGCCAAGGTCCCTACGAAAACGATCCTTGTCAAGCTTTTCCCTAGTCTTCATATCCCAGAGCCTGCAGGTATCCGGGGAAATCTCATCTGCCAGAACAATCTCCCCCTTATATCTTCCAAATTCCAACTTAAAATCAATTAATTCTATTCCAAGTCCTGCAAAATACTCCTGCATTACTTTATTTATCTTAAATACATATTCCGTGATTGTATCAATCTCTTCTCTTGTCGCTGCTCCAATCGCAATCGCATAATAATCATTGATCATCGGATCGCCGAGTGCATCATCCTTATAGCTAAATTCCAAAGTCGGCGCCAGAAGCTTTTTTCCTTCCTCAATGCCAAGCTTCTTCGAGAAGCTGCCCGCTGCCACATTTCTAATAATTACCTCTAATGGAACAATCTCAACCTTCTTCACTGCAGTTTCTCTGTCACTCAATTCTTCAATTAAATGAGTTGGAATTTCTTCCTTCTCCAAAAGCTTAAAGATATGGTTTGTCATGCGGTTGTTGATAGCACCCTTCCCGACAATCGTACCCTTCTTCTGCCCGTTAAAAGCGGTCGCGTCATCCTTATAATCAACGATCAACACATCTGGGTCCTCTGTCGTATATACCTTCTTTGCCTTTCCTTCATAGAGTAATTCCAATTTTTCCATCTCTGGCCACCAATCTCCTTTTTCTTATGATATATATTTGTGATCAAGTTCGATTATAATACAGCCCCTGTGTAAAATCAATACCAATTTCCTATTTTACATAAACAACCACGCCTTTGCGCACCTTTGGAGCAATCTCTGTCTCGTCGGGATAGCCAAGCGCCGCCATGCCATAAACCACATGATCAGCGGGAACAGAAAGTTCTGTCAAAACCTCACGGACAGCAAGACGATCTGAGATTCCATTTAGCTGGTTGATCCACACAGAACCAACACCAAGAGAGTGCGCTGCCAAAAAGATATTTTCCATCGCGCAGGCATTGTCCTCCTTGCCAAAGGGGCTCTCTCTTAGATTAGAAGGAATTATCAGCACTTCTGGATGATACATGCAATAATTCTCTCTTTCCAGTTCCTTCTCAATCACCTTGGCAAGCTTCTTTATCTTCTCTTTGCTCTGCACCACAGTAAACTGCCATGTCTCTCTTCCCATAGCACTTGGAGCATGAACCGCCGCCTCAACAATCTGCTTTATATCCTCCTCAGGGATAGGCTTGCACAAAAAGCTTCGAATACTTCTTCGCGTCAAAATCGTCTCTAATGTCTGATTCACGACACACTCTCCTCTCTCTATTGGATACCCTGTTATTTCTTCTACCATCTTATTTCTAGAAAGCACAGACTTTCGTCTCGTTCTGTACTGCATCCATGCCACTTATAAATTTCAGATTTGCAAATTCATCCATATTTGTGACAATCATAATGCAATCTGCCGCTAAACCTTTGCTCTCAATTAACGCCTGATCAAATTCCAGCAACGGCTCCCCCTGCTTTACCTTTTTTCCTGACTCTGTGAGTACTCGGAATCCCTCGCCACCAAGGGACACTGTATCAATGCCCACATGAATCAAAAGCTCCGCCCCATTACTCAACACCATGCCAAACGCATGGCTTGTCTCTGCTATCATAGAGATCTCACCATTACATGGAGCTGTGATCGTGTTTCCACTTGGACGGATCGCGATCCCATCTCCCAAAGCTTTTGACGAAAACACTGGATCATTTACTTCAGTAATAGGAATTACCTGCCCCGAAACATATGCCTTCAATTCCTTTCCTGTCTCCACCTTTTCCTTCCGCTTAAAAAATGCCATACCATACTCTCCTTTCTTTTCCTTCTCAGAGTCTATCTCTGCACCTATCCTCTTCTACATTGTTATATTCCTCTTATGGTAAAATATACTATAAGAATAAGTATATTTTAAATGATCCATCAGAGATAGTCAATCCATATAGATTATCTTTTCATCATAATCAAAAGCGAGGCAGCACCGCCATTTCTCTCTTATCATGTACCAGTTTCCTCTGCAAATCAGTCCCAGTTCCTGTCATTTTCAAAAATAGAACTAACACCATCCCACTGACTCTCGACAATAGGTATGATAAAATATGTTTTACAATCAAACATACCAATCCTCCATGTCAGAGCAGTTGACGGCGATGATACACATCAGAAATCTAAAATTTCCGACTGCGATCAAAGCATATGAGGGACTCTAACTCAAATTGCTGAACCATTCGTGCATCCGCATGATGTTTCACAATATCTGGCATACTTGACAAATCTTTTATTATAGCCATACATTTACCTCTTTTCTGCGCTGCTTTATTGTATTTCAAGTCTATGGATGCAGTGCAGAGACAAACTTGAGAGGACTGTCACATTAAGAAAAACATAGACAGTATATTTTAACTTCTTGTATATCTTATACATTATCTGCTATTAAAAATCTGTTGTATCATTTTAAAGAAAGTTCCGTCCGGTGAACTGCCTGTGATCCTCTGTCACCCCGCTCTCGCTTAGTGAAAAACCACAACATATCTGAGACATTCAGCATAGTAGTATAATCCGTCCGCTATTTTCCTCAAGGAACCTATTGAAAAACGTCGGTACTTAGCGAGGTTTTTCACAAGCTTAGTATCCGTTACGTTTTTCACTAAGCGCAAGCGGGGTGACGGAGGAAAATAGCGGACGGACTATACGGACCTTCTCCGAAAATGATAGAAGGACACTCATCCTACAGGAAGTTATAAGATTATGTTGTATATATGCTATATCTCATATAATCAAAACTTATTGCGACCGTCCCTTTATCCTCCTGACTTATATATTTATAATACATCAGGTATATATTTGCCCTCTATTTGTAACCACTGTATTGTGACGGAAATAAGCAAAATGGTCTTTATGTAAGTGGGGTACAGGGGGATTGCGGCGGCATGGCTTCCAATCGTATCGGCAAGGGCAGCTACGGCTTTTTCAACCACTTTTTCTTCGGTATCGTTGAATATAAGTAACATTCTTCCTATGTTATCATCTCCGTTCTATGATGTTGTAACGGCAACCTATCAAACAATGCTATGTGTGCTGCGTTCTACTTTTCACAAGTTCTATCGCTTCTTTACCAGTTATATGCTCAATAGAAAACTCTATCATACATAAAAGATTCCATTCCTTAATGATAGTCTGATTTCTGTTTGTCTCATTATCTTTTGGGTGATATTTGACTGCAAGTTTTTCAATCGCCTCTTTGATTTCTTTTTCATCTTCCAGTATATGGACTTTTCCAAAAGCAATTACGCTCCTAAAATACGTCGTGTATTCTTCGGGAATTATATTATCCTGCTTTATCACGCAAAAAGATGCTTTACTGCATTTTTTAATTGCATCAATTTTATGTCCTGCCTTTGCTCCATGAAAAAATATCTTGGAATCGCTATATACATAGCTGATTGGCACTGCATACGGATAATCACCATCTCCTAATAAAGCCAGCACACCAGCAGTTCCATTGGTTAATATATCAATACTTTCTTGTTTGCTTAAAAGTTGTCTGTTTCTTCTCATCTCTCTAAACATTTTGCGTTCTCCTTTCCTAAAATTAAAATTTACTATTTACTGGTATCGTATTGTTAGTTTCTTGCCGTTTCTGCATTTTTGACCAGTTGATAAACCCATAAATATCATTTACCAAAAACATTACAAAGCAGATAGCTACAGATAAGTAAGATATATTTGAAAGTGCTGCCAGTATCCATAAAACTATTAGGACTAAATCATTTGTGGCATATGCAACAGCATAAAAAGCACTTCTCCTAAATGTTAAATATACAGCAAGAAAACTTGTTGTAACAGATAATGTACTCGGTAATAAATGAGCTGTATGATAAGCAGACAGTATAAAGTAAAAGATACAAGTAACAGCAACGGTCAACAAAATCATAAATGCAATTTCTTTTTTCCCTACCCGATTCACTTTTACTTCCGCTTTATTCCCGTTATATGGATTTTTAAGCCACGCAATCAGTGCAAAAACAGCCATTGGTGCAGTCATACCCAAATATGTTATCATTTCACCATAATAAGAGAATGTAAAAGAAATGATACCATATAACATACTGAAGATAATCATTAGAAATTGTCCGAACGGATTTCCTTTTGCGTTGAAAATCAAAGAGGTTACACCAATCAAAGACGCAATCAATGTCAAATAATTTTTCCCGTCAAGAATCCAAAAAGAAACTACAATTAACACAACTGATATACACCACAATAAAATTTCCCCATTCGTAAAATAGTTTTGTAGTGCTTTTGCTTTTTTTAATAACATATAGATACCTCCATAAAATAAAATAAGCACCCATATACACATCTTCTAAGACCTAACGATGTGCAACGAATGCTTCCGCATTTCTACCCGGTGGCAGAAAAATTATTGTTAATAGTGTATCTCATTCCCTTTAGAAAGTCAATAGCCACTTTAATAAATTTTTTCAGTAAATTTTGCATTATTTTTGTATTTAAGTCAGTCTATCAAAAAATAAAGGTATGAGGGTGGTTTTGTAGCAGTCGGCGTTATGCACATTTCCATAATGCTTGTCTTTTGGTCTTTGGGTTCTTTGTTTCGGAATAGTGTGGTGCTGGCAGTCTATCTATTAAGACTTGTAATATTGGGACCACTTCCACTATTAGGAATATAATTTGCAGTTGCTTTTATATCAACGTTTCCTGTTATTGACTTATTATCTTTCTTAAACTGTAGTATACTATCAGCCATTCCCAAATGCTCATGAACAGTAAAGAAGCCAGCAACCGAAAACAAAAGATAGACCGCCGGAACCACGCTATTCCAAACCGAAGAAACTTAATTGACAAATAGGCAAAAATCGGGTATAGTAATTTTAGTGACCATATGGTTACTAAAATTAAACACACAAAGTGACCGAGTGGTTCTTAGAGAAAGGAGATTATAGTGCCAACACCTTTATTTTGGGAACTGGATACTGAAAAACAGCAAAATATTTTTACAGCAGGAGTATCCGAATTTGCCGATTATGGTTATGAAAACAGTTCTACAAATCGAATTGTTAGAAAAGCTGGTATCAGTAAAGGCAGTTTATTCAAATATTTTCCAACAAAAGAGGATTTTTATTTTTATGTTCTTGACGAAATCACAGCGGAGCTTATTTCCAGCTTAGAAGAAAAAATAAATACCCTTTCCACCGATTTATTTCAACGGATAGTAGAGTTCTCTGTTTTGGAATTTTCTTGGTATATTTTGTACCCCGAAAAATCCAAAATGATAATCAAGGCGTTCACCAAAAATGACACCGACATTTATAAGAAAACCATATTAAAATATGGCAATAGAGAACAAGAGATATATTATTGGTTTTTACAGGACATTGATACAACTCAATTTCGGTGGAACAGGCAAAAAACGCTTGATATGGTAAAGTGGTTTCTCAAAGGTTTCAATGATGATTTCTTGACAAGAATACAAAAACAAGCCTATTCAGATTTTGAAATGATAAAAAAAGAATATGTAAAAGAATTATCAGAGTATATAGAAATTCTAAAGGCGGGAATCGTAAAATAAAGGAGGTTGT
>CAJUOO010000093.1 GCA_910588535.1 uncultured Lachnospiraceae bacterium
TTTCACTAAGCGAGAGCGGGGTGACGGAGGACCACAGGCAGTTCGCCGGGCGGACATTTCCAGAAAATGATACAACAGATAAAGTATAACATTTACAAGATGTTATAAGCTAGTGCTACACGTATGCAATATCTTGTATAATTAAATCTTATTGCGACAGTCCTTTGTTAGATAGAAAAATCAATATAAAATTAACTGATTGTTTTGCAAAGCTTGAATTGAGCTTCAAATCTGTCTTTGCCACCTTCCACGCCAACGATATGGAATCCACATTTATTTATGTAAAAATAATGATTACGGTAGGAGACAGCAGGAGTATCGGTATACCATGTTTTGATTTTTGGATACATATGTTCCACAAAACGCCATGCAATGCTGCCATATCCATTGCCACTTAAATCAGTGTCAATAAAAATATTTCCAAGGTAGCCTGAACCATGCTCTTCATGGATAAATAATATGATTGCTCCTATAGGTGTACCATTCAGATTAATACGATAGGATGTAGCTTCGGGATGAAATCCCCATTTTTCTAAAAAGCTGCCATCATCATAACCCGGCGGTCCGCCTTCAGGCTTTTGAAAAAATAGTTGTGAATCATTATCGAACGATCGTTTCATAATAGGAGTTAAAGATGGAATATCATCTTTTGTCATTGGCGTAAAGCATAAATTTTCAAATTCCATTAATTTTCACCTCCATGTGTTTTATCAGTTTCTATAATTGTCAATGATGACCATACATAGTTTTAACCTTGTTTTACAAAGGATGTAGTATCATCTAATAGACGCGCTAGTATTTTTGTTAAATGATTGCGGGGCATGCAGATCTTTTTTATATTTCTATTTATACATACTATATGTTAAAAAGTAATTTCTGTATATAGTATAATATCACTATAGTTAGCAAAGAGGTGTGTTTTTCAATAGGTTCCTTGAGAATCACAAGCAGTTCGCTGGACTATTTTTATCTATAAGACAAAACATGTTGTTATTCTGTTTGTACAGGATTGATACATCGTTTTTGTTGTATTCTTTAAGAGAATTTGGTAATCTATAAATACAAACAAATTAAAAATAGACATAAAGTTGCAGGTATATGAAGAATTACAGCATATTTGATATATTTAGTAAAATAACAGAGTGGCTATACGGACCTCTTTCGAAAATGATTAAAAAGAACTCATCTAAGTTAAAATGGGGGAAAATATAGATGCAAGGAAATGGAAAGAAAATTATAATTGTCGGCGGAGGTATTGCAGGACTGGCAGCAGGTATATATGGAAGGCTGGCGGGGTATGTTGTAGAGATCTATGAAAAGAATCCATCTGCTGGAGGACAATGTGTGGGATGGGATCGAAATGGCTGCCATATCGATAATTGTATCCATTGGCTGACAGGAACAAAGAAAGGGACACAATTGCGCGAGGTCTGGGAGATGGTGGGAGCACTTCAGGAGAAGACAGAATTTGTGGATTGTGATAAATTTTATACAAGCATAACAAAAGATCACACGGTGACTTTGTGGAAGGATTTGGATAGGACGGAGGCCGAGCTTTTGGCTCTATCACCACAGGATAGAAAAGAGATTAAAAAATTTATAGAACATGTGAGATATGCGGCGGAATGTGAGATGCCAGCAGAGAAGCCTATGGATGCTATGGGAATTGGTGATTATATTCAAATGGGTGCTGCTATGGCACATATGCCGAGAGTGATAAAGGAATACGGCTCCATAGATATGCAGGAAATGGCACAGCGCTTTAGCCATCCAGCCCTAAAGACTTTATTTACGGACTATATGCCAAAACAATATACAGCAAGCTCCTTTTTGGTGTCGTATGCAAGTGTTGCCTCAGGCAATGGAGAAATACCTAAGGGTGGTTCTATGGCAATGACAAACCGTATGGTGGAGCGCTTTCTTAGATTAGGAGGAAAACTGTATTGCTCCTGCACCGTTTTGCAAATTTTAATTGAAAATAGAAAAGCAGTAGGAATTTGTTTCAAGACATCTTCTCAATTACATACAAGTACAATTTCGCAGACACAATCAATAAGACAGGTCAAGGATGAAATAAAAGATCAAACAATAGTGCGCGCTGATTATATCATATCAGCGGTGGATACTATGGAGATGTTTGCACACCTGATAGGAAAAAAATATATGAACAAGGCATGGAGAGTGTGCTATGCAGATAGTGAGAAATATCCCCTATTTAGTGCAGTGCAGGCAGCATTTATGGCGGATAGCGAGGCATATAAGGAAAAGGGAACATTATTTTTTTACTGTTCTCCTTTTAGAGTGGGAGGACGAGTGATAGACAGATTATCCATAAAAAGCTATGAATATGAGCCAGAATTTGCACCAGAAGGAAAAGTAGTTCTTCAGGTTAATATTCCACAATTTGACAAGGAGTATTTCTATTGGAAGAACTTGACAAGGAAGGAATATGAAGAGGAGAAAAAGGAGGTGGCCAGAAAGATAGAAGAATGTCTGTTAATACAATTTCCAAAGCTTCAGGGTCATATGGAGCTCCTTGACTGCTGGACGCCTATAACCTATGAGCGGTACTGTAATGCCTATCACGGTGCATATATGAGTTTTATTATAAAAAAGGGCGTGAGATCATTTCGAGTAAAGGGAACAGTAAAGGGGATCAAACATCTGTATATTGCCAGTCAATGGATTATGGCGCCGGGAGGGCTGCCAGTGGCCGTGACAGCAGGAAAGTTTGCTATATGGCGGATAGCGAGGAAGGATAAGATAAAATGGTAGATGGCGGTTGTCAGTGTGTATCGAATTTTTTCATATAAAAAAGGAATCTTCTTACAAAAGTTGACAGATTGTACTATCAATGGTATAGTAAAAGGGACTTTAAGAAAGGGGGGGGGAAGTTTCAGATGATTAAACAAAGAAACATAGCTCTGTGCATAATTTTATCCATCGTTACCTGTGGAATATATGGTTTTTACTGGTTTGTATGTCTTACTGATGATATGAATACAGCAGTAGAGGAGCAGGGTACGACAGGTGTAGTTGCCTTGCTTTTAACGATTGTCACCTGTGGATTTTATAGTCTATACTGGGCTTACAAGATGGGTGAGAAGGTAGATGTGTTAAAGGCAAGAAATGGGGTTCAGACAAGCAACAGCGGAATTATGTATCTGATATTAAATGTTCTGGGACTTAGCATTGTCACATGGGCTTTGCTTCAGAATGAACTGAATCAGGTTGCAGATGTATAAAGAAGAAGAGGAAGAGGCGGTGAGCGGATGCTTGCCGCCTCTTTGCTGAGAGTTGGTGAATGTTTTTCTACTTTGCCTGATAGCGCTTGCTTTCTTAAGGGTTTTATACTAAAATGTACAAAAAGGGCGTGATTGCCCACAATCATTCGCATATAGAAGGAGATAAATATGGAAAAAATAGCGAGTTTTACAGTGAATCATCTGGATTTGCTGACGGGGATTTATGTATCAAGGAAGGATTATATTGGCAAAGAGGTGGTAACTACCTTTGATCTTAGAATGACTAGGCCGAATGTGGAGCCTGTGATGGGGACGGAGGCGATACATGCGCTGGAACATCTGTGTGCTACATTTTTGAGAAATCATAAGGAGTGGGGAGGCCGGGTGATCTATTTTGGACCGATGGGATGTCGGACAGGATGCTATCTGCTGCTTGCGGGTGATCTGGAATCGGAGGATGTGATAGAGCTGGTACGTGAGATGATGAATTTTGTTATGGAATTTGAGGGTGAGATACCCGGTGCGGCGGCTAAAGACTGTGGAAATTATCTTGATATGAATCTGTCTATGGCAAAATACCATGCAGGGAAATTTTATAGAGAAGTGTTAGAATCCCCTGTAAAGGAGCGGCTGCATTACCCACAGTAGGCAGCGTGGCAGAAAGGAAGGGGAAGATGCCGGGGCTGATTTTGGAGGGTGGAACCTTCCGGGCGATTTTTAGTGCGGGGTGCATGGATGCACTGTTGGCACATCATGTGATGTTTCCTTATTGTATTGGGGTGTCGGCTGGAATCACGGACGCATTTTCTTATATATCCAGACAGAAGGGCAGAAATCTTGATATGTTGGTGGATTTGCGGCATGATAAGCGCTATGTTGGAAAGAGGAATTTTTTAAAATCAAGAAGCTTGTTTGGGCTGGATTTTGCTTATGACACTGTGCCGAATCAGCTCTATCCTTTTGACTGGGAAACATTTTACCAGTATAAGGGAAGGATCTTGGTGGGTGTGACGAACGCTGAGACCGGGGAGGCAGAATATATGGACGGGAGGAAGCTTGATAAGCGGTGTATGATGCTTCGGGCAACCTGTGCGATCCCGCTATTGTTTCCAGAGATAGAGATAGATGGAAAGATATATTATGATGGAGGACTGCGTGATCCAATCCCAATCAGGCGCGCGATAGAGGATGGGAATAAGAAGAACTTAATTCTTCTTACCCGCCCGAAGGAGTATAGAAAAGAATTGAATAAGAGCACCCGCATGGCAGCGGCAGTGTTAAAAAAGAAATATCCAAAGCTTTACCCGCTGTTTTTAACTCGTCATATGGCATATAATAAGACGGTGGAATATTGTGAGCGGTTGGAGGCGGAGGGGCGGGCGGTAATTCTAAGACCGTCCCATCCCATCGAGAGCTTGGAGAAGGATGTGGCGGTGATTCGGGCAAATTATGAGATGGGGTATACGTTGGCAGAGGAAAAAGTGGAAGAGATCAAGGCATTATGGAGGTAGATATGATAGCGGAGCGTTTGGCGGCACTTAGAGAGAGGATGCAGGAGAAAAATATTGATGTATATATGATTCCAACGGAGGATTTTCATGCGTCCGAGTATGTGGGAGATTATTTTAAAACAAGAAAATATATGTCAGGCTTTACTGGCTCAGCGGGCACGCTTGTTGTCACCCACACAGAGGCGGGGCTTTGGACGGACGGCAGATATTTTATTCAGGCGGAAAATGAGCTGAAGGGGAGCACGATTCATCTGTATAAGATGGGACAGCCGAAGGTTCCCAAGGTAGAGGAATATATAGAGGAGAAAACGCCGGAGTATGGCTGCTTTGGTTTTGACGGGCGCGTGGTCAGTGCAAGTCTAGGACTTAAGCTTAAAAAAATGCTTGAAAAGAAGAAGGCAAAGATCGATGCGTCGGAGGATCTTGTGGATGCGATCTGGACGGACAGGCCTGCTCTCTCCTGTAAGCCTGCATTTCTTCTTGATGTGAAATGGACTGGCAAATCCAGACAGGATAAGCTGAAGGAGCTTCGCGCAGTGATGGAGGAAAAAAAGGCGGATACCTTTATTCTTGCAAGTCTTGATGATATCGCGTGGCTGTTTAATATCAGAGGAAATGATGTGGAGCACAATCCAGTGGTTCTATCATATGCCGTGGTGAGAAAATATGAATGTCTGTTGTTTATTCAGGAGGAGGCATTGAGCAAGGAGGTGAGGGGTGAGCTTGAGAGAGCACAGGTGACAATACGCCCTTATCATTCTGTCTATGAATATGTGAATAAGCTGCCGGAGAGCGAGACGGTGTTGTTAAGCAAAAAACGCGTAAATTACGCGATTTTAAATAGTTTGCGGGATGGAATCACGATTCTTGATGAGACCAACCCGACAACGCTTAAGAAGGCAGTGAAAAATCCTGTGGAGTTGGCTAATCTAAGAAAATCCCATATAAAAGATGGCGTGGCAGTCACGAAGTTTATGTACTGGCTGAAGCATCAGGTTGGCAAGGAGGAGATCACAGAGCTTAGCGCGGCAGATTATCTGGAGCAGCTTAGGAAGGTTTCAGAGGGCTTTTTGGATCTTAGCTTTCATACCATCTCCGCATATCAGGCAAATGCGGCGATGATGCACTATTCTGCGACGCCGGAGCACAATGCAGTTCTAAAGCCGGAGGGATTTCTTTTGGTGGATTCAGGCGGACAGTATTATGAGGGAACAACGGATATTACCAGAACATTTGTTTTGGGTCCGATTCCAGATGAGTGGAAGATGCATTTTACTCTTGTGGCAAAGTCAATGCTGAATCTTGCCAATGCAAGGTTTTTGTATGGATGCACAGGGCTGAATCTGGATATTCTGGCAAGAGGGCCGCTCTGGAATCTGGGTATAGATTATCGCTGTGGGACAGGGCACGGTGTGGGATATCTATTAAATGTTCATGAGGGACCGAATGGTTTTCGCTGGAAGCATGTTCCAGAGAGAGAGGATCAGGCAGTGCTTGAGGCTGGTATGGTGACGACAGATGAGCCGGGAGTATATGTGGAGAACAGCCATGGCATCCGCACGGAGAATGAGCTGGTCTGCAAGAAAGCACAGGAAAATGAATATGGTCAATTTATGGAGTTTGAGACAATAACCTATGCGCCCATTGATCTGGATGGGATCGATCCCGCCTACCTAAATGAGGAAGATAAAAAGCAGCTAAATAATTACCATAAGATGGTATATGAGAAGATCGCTCCTTATCTGACACCAGAGGAAGCAGAGTGGCTGAAGGAATATACCAGAGAGATCTAGGAAAGAGCGAGAAATATAAGTGATGATAGAATATAACATGTTAATTCCGGTGAGCAGAAGAGGAAAGGAACTCTCGGCAGAGGAGCGTATTCAGCAGATGACACCTTTTCTGCTTCGCTGGTATCAACAGGAAAGAAGGATTCTTCCGTGGAGGGAGAATCCTGTTCCTTATTATGTGTGGATCTCTGAGATTATGCTGCAGCAGACCAGAGTGGAGGCGATGAAGCCTTATTTTGCGAGATTTATCAATGCACTGCCAGATATTTCTGCACTTGCCGCGGTGGAGGAGGAGACACTTCTTAAGCTCTGGGAGGGACTTGGTTATTATAATCGTGCAAAGAATCTAAAAAAGGCGGCACAGATTGTGGTGGAGCAATATGGAGGAGAGATGCCGGCAGATTATAATAAGCTTCTGGATCTTCCCGGCATTGGCTCTTACACTGCTGGCGCCATCGCCTCGATTGCTTTTGGTCTGCCAGTTCCTGCTGTAGATGGAAATGTGCTGCGTGTGCTCTCAAGATTTCTGGCAGATGGCAGTGATATATGGAAGCAGTCAGTAAAAAGACAGGTGGAGGAGCTTTTGGGAAGAACGATGCCGAGAAATGAGGCGTCTGCCTTTAATCAGGCGATGATGGAGATCGGTGCGGTCGTCTGTCTGCCCAACGGGCTGCCACTGTGTGAGGTGTGTCCTATGGCGCCATTTTGTCTGTCGAAGATTCTTGGCACACAGCTTTTCTATCCAGTGAAAAAAGTGAAGAAGGCGAGAAAGGTGGAAGCGAGAACCGTGCTGCTGCTGATTCGCGGCAATTGTCAAAAAAGGCAGGTCGCTCTTAGAAAAAGAGAGAATGTCGGACTTCTCGCGGGAATGTATGAATTTCCCAATCTTGTCGGATCACTTTCTGAGAAGGAGGTTGTGACATATCTAAAGCAACAGGGGATTTTCTTTCAGAAGCTTAGAAGGATTGAGGATGCAAAGCATATATTTTCCCATATTGAATGGCATATGACGGGCTATGAGGTGGTGGTGGAGTGCGACGATATGCCAGAGGGAATTGTATTTGTGGAGCTTGCGCAGCTTCGCAATGAATATCCCGTGCCAAGTGCATTTTCTGCTTATAAAAAGTGGCTTGCGCAATCTGCTGAGGGTGGAATAGAAGATGAAGGAAGAGTTGATGAGGCTTCTGCGTCCTGTCACCACGGAGGAAAGGGAGATTCTGAAGGGGAATGTGCAGATACAGAAGCAGATCTATACAGATAAAGAGGATTTTACTATAGTAAGTGAAAAGATGCTTGCGGGAGGCAGACGGATGGATATACGAGTGCATACACGTTTTGTGGAGTTTCCCAAGCATAAGCATGATTATATTGAGATTATCTATATGTGTTCTGGAAAAACCGCACACTGGATTAATGAAGATACAAGGATTGTTCTGGGGGAGGGTGAGCTCCTTTTTCTAAATCAACATGCTTTTCACGCGATCGATGCTGCGGGGGAGAATGATATTGCGATCAATTTTATGATTCTTCCAGAATTTTTTGATGTGGCATTTTCTATGCTAAAGGGGGAGAGTGAGCTTCGGAATTTTATAATAGGTTCCCTGATGCAGGATACTGGAAGAGCGGATTATCTGCATTTTAAGGTGGCGGATGTACTTCCCGTGCAGAATCTGGTGGAAAATATGGTATGGTCACTTTTGATGGAACAGGGACATGGACGAAATATTGATCAGACAACGATGGGGCTATTATTTCTATATTTAATGAATTATACAGAGAAGATAGAGCAGCATAATGAGGCACAGAGAGAGAGTATGCTGGTGATGACAGCGCTGCGCTATATAGAGGATAATTATTGTCATGCGAGCTTGACAGGTCTTGCCGATGAGCTGGGGATGTCCTTAAGCCAGCTTTCAAGACTGATTAAGCAGAATACAGGAAGTACTTTTAAAGAGCTTTTGCAGAAAAAAAGGCTGAATAAGGCCGTTCAGTTATTGGTGGAGACAAAGCTTTCTGTCTCTGATATTATTGCAGGTGTGGGATATGACAATGCCAGTTATTTTTTTCGTATCTTTAAAGAGAGATATGGAATGAGTCCGAAAGAGTACAGAAGTGGAAGAGTATGACTTCTTTATCATTTTTGAAAAAGGTCCGTATAGCCAGTTCGCTGTTTTCCTCCGTCACCCCGCTCTCGCTTAGTGAAAAACGTAACGGATACTAAGCTC
>CAJUOO010000094.1 GCA_910588535.1 uncultured Lachnospiraceae bacterium
CCTCGCTAACCGCCGGCGTTTTTCAATAGGTTCCTTGAGAACCACAGGCAGTTCAACGGACTATTTTATCAGAAAGGCAAAACACGCACATAGTTAAGCTAACGTTCTGCTCATAATTCTACTTGTATTAATTTATAGAAAAAATAAAACTAGTAAAATAGTTTTTAATAATTATAATTAAGTAAATTTACAAATATGGGTCAAGTTGAATGTTTGTAGCCGGGTTTTTGGCTCTTATAGCAGTCACCATAGACTATATGTAGATACTTGGTTCCGTTGTTCGCAGGAATAAAAATAGACGTAGAAATGCAAATATATGAAGAAGCATAATATATGTGGAAATATTCAGTAAAGTAGTATAGTCAGTCCGCTGTTTTCCTCAAGGAACCTATTGAAAAACGTTAGTACTTAGCGAGGTTTTTCACGAGCTTAGTATCTGTTACGTTTTTCACTAAGCGGGAGCGGGGTGACGGAGGAAAACAGCGGACTGGCTATACGAACCTCTTCCGAAAATGATTAAAGAAAACCCATACTACTAAAAGTTATAAATATATACATAAATGAATAAATATACATTAACGCCGTTGCTTATAAGATAGTTGACAAATATAAATATAGCAATACAATTCTTGCTATAATGGAGATATATCTAATATATAAAATAGGATTGACAGGAATAAAAAGTTATAGTAATGTATTTTTATTATAAAGTATAAGAAGGATTTCGTGTTTGTGTACTGCTTAGCGCAGAGTTATACAAAGACAATACAGAAATGAGAGTTAGATTGAAAAATCATGCCGATGCACTAATTGTTCAGTCGGCAATTTGAGTCAGAGCTTCAAATATGTCTTGAGCACGGTCGGAAGTTTTGGATTTCCGATATGTGTCATCGCAGTGAATTGCATATCAGTGTGAAATATTATACAGATGCGTTGATTTTTCATATTTTACACGCAAATTTGTGTAGGAGCGTCACAAATTTGTTCGACGGCAGACGCAAATTTTAAATTTGCTTTGTCCTGCCGCATTAACGCTTTAGAATGGAGATTGATATGGATTTAAAGGGAAGGAATTTTTTGACATTAAAGGATTATACGCCAGATGAGATCACTTATCTGCTTGATTTGGCAGCGGATCTGAAGGAGAAAAAGAAAAAGGGAATTTTGGTGGACACACTGAAGGGAAAGAATGTTGCCTTGATTTTTGAAAAAACTTCTACAAGAACAAGGTGCTCTTTTGAGGTTGCTGCTCATGATCTTGGAATGGGAACAACGTATCTAGATCCATCTGGTTCTCAGATAGGTAAGAAGGAAAGTATAGCAGATACGGCGCGGGTGCTTGGTCGGATGTATGATGGGATTGAGTATCGTGGTTTTGAGCAGGAGATTGTGGAGGAACTTGCAAAGTATGCAGGCGTTCCTGTCTGGAATGGCTTGACCAATGAATATCACCCGACGCAGATGCTTGCAGATTTGTTGACCATCAGGGAGAAATTTGGATATTTAAAGGGGATTGCTCTTACTTATATGGGGGATGCGCGGTATAATATGGGAAATTCTTTGATGATAGTCTGCGCAAAGATGGGGATGCACTATACTGCCTGTGCACCGAAGGAATATTTTCCTGATAAGGAGCTGACATTATATTGTGAGAAGCTTGCCAAGGAGTCAGGTGGAAGTGTGACACTGACGGAAGATAGAGAGGCAGGAACCAGAAGGGCGGATGTGATATATACGGATGTCTGGGTGTCTATGGGAGAGCCAGATGAAGTGTGGGAGAGTCGAATTAGAGATCTGTCACCTTATCAGGTAAATCAGGCTGTGATGGATAACGCTGGCGAAAATGCGATCTTTATGCACTGTCTTCCTGCATTTCATGATCAGAGTACTGGAATTGGAAGGAAGGTATCGGAGCGGTTTGGAATCTCGGAGATGGAAGTCACGGATGAGGTTTTTGAATCCAATCGATCGGTTGTCTTTGATGAGGCTGAGAATCGTATGCATACTATTAAGGCGGTGATGGCAGCGACACTTGGCTGGGAGAAGACACAACAGTAAAGGAGCAATGGTATGTATATAGGGCCGAAAAAGAAGGAAAGGTTCAGGCACTGGGGGATGGTTGTGGAATGTACCATTATGGGGCTTGGGTTGTGCACGATTTTGCTTGCAGTTTTGATTTTTTGTAATGCAGATAAGATGCTCAGATGGCTTCCGCTGATGTTTCTTCTGGCGGCACTGGTGAATGTAATAAGCTCTGTCAAGGCGCTATATTATGGCAGAACACTTGCGGGCATTGGATTATTCCTAGCGTCTGCGGGAATAGCGGCGTTTGCTGTGGTAAGCTATATTACGCTCTGGATGTAGGGCAGGCATATGCGAAAATAGAGGAACAGATATGAAAACCCAGATATTACGGATATTACGAAATTCGCCGGACTATGTGTCAGGGCAGGAGCTGTGTGAAGAGCTTGGGGTATCCCGCACAGCGGTTTGGAAAAGTATGAATAAGCTGAAGGAAGAGGGATACGAAATTGAGGCGGTTCAAAATAGAGGATATCACTTGATTTCCTGCCCAGATGTGGTGACGGGGAGTGAGGTAGGAAGCCGTCTGTCAACTAGTTGGGCGGGAAGAAAGATTCTTCATTATAAAGAAACTGATTCAACGAACAATCAGGCAAAGAGAGAGGCGGAAGCAGCAGAGCACGGAACTTTGATCATTGCGGATATACAGAGTGCCGGCAAAGGAAGAAGGGGAAGGAGCTGGTCCTCTCCTGCTGGGACAGGGATATTTATGAGCTTGATTCTCAAGCCAGTGCTTCGACCAGCATATGCATCTATGTTGACGTTGGTCGCTGCGCTCAGCACAGCTAGGGCGATAGAGGAGACAGCAGGGCTTGAGGCGAAGATTAAGTGGCCGAATGATCTGGTGGTGAATAAGAAAAAGGTGACAGGCATTTTGACAGAATTGAGTGCAGAGATGGAACAGATCCACTATATAGTCATAGGGATTGGAATTAATGTAAATACAGAAAATATGCCTGATGATATAGCAAGCACGGCGACTTCTCTGCGAATAGAGTCCGGGCGTCAACTGTCCCGTGCGGCTTTGATCGCCTGTTTTTTGAATTATTTCGAGAAAGATTATGAGAGCTTTTTAAGTTCCTGTGATCTGTCTTCTCTTATGGAGGAGTATAACAAGAGACTGATTAATAGAGGAAGTATGGTGAGAGTGCTTGATCCAGAGGAAGAGTATGAGGGCAAGGCACTTGGAATAAATGAGAAAGGTGGTCTTATGGTGCAGCGTGGAGACCAACTGGAAATCATTACATCTGGAGAGGTGTCAGTTAGAGGAGTGTATGGTTATGTCTGACAGGGATGAAGTGGTGCTTTGCTGCGCAAACTCTTATGAGCAGAAATATTATCTGAATCCAGATTTTGATCGTCTTCCGGAGGCAGTCAAGGCGGAGATTAAGATTATGTGTGTGCTTTTTACGGAAGATATTGGTGGAATTATACTACTCGCTTTTGACAGCGATGGAAATCTGAAGATACAAGTGGAAGCGGAGGACACAGATTATCTTTTTGATGAAATTGGCTGCGGCTTAAAGGTGAAGGAGCTGAGACAGGAGAAATATGAGTTGTTTGCCGGACTAGAGCTTTACTATAAGGTGCTTACAGGGAAAAAGGCACCAGAGGAATTTTTTGAGGAGGGATAGTGTGAGAAGAACTTCTAATCACTCGCAGCAAAAACTGCTTCATGAAGAAGGTCTAAGACTCACACTAGAGAATGCCTGAAACACAATATTCTCTATATAGATTTGAGATTCCGCAAAGCGGAATCATGGGGTTAATGTGAAATAAAAATTTCACATCTGGATTTGTAAGCCCGCCGAAGCGGGCAGATGGGAGTTAGTGTGAAATAAAAATTTCACATCTTGATTTATATGTCTGCTAAAGCAGGCGGATGGGAGTTAGTATGCTTTTGGTAGTGGATGTGGGAAATACAAATATTACATTGGGTGTGTTTCGCGACAGTGAGCTTTTGGCAAGCTTTCGATTGATGACAGGGATTGCGAGGACATCTGATGAGTATGGATTATTGTTGTGTGATCTGATTGAGCATCGCGGTATGAAGGTTTCTGATATTGATGCGGTGATAGTGTCTTCCGTTGTGCCCACAATTATGTATTCTTTTAACAGTGGCGTAAAAAAATATCTAAATCGCAATCCTTTTGAGGTGAAACCGGGCACAAAGACAGGGATTAAGATTACGACTGGAAATCCATATGAGATTGGTGCGGATCGGATTGTGGATGCTGTCGGTGCGTATGAGCAATATGGCGGACCGGTTATTGTGATTGATTTTGGCACAGCTACCACCTATGATGTGATATTGGAGGATGGCTCTTTTACAGCGGGGATCACGGCGCCGGGCATACGAACTTGTGCGAAAGCTCTCTGGCAGGAGACAGCAAAGCTTCCTGAGATTGAGATCAAGAAGCCAGATAGTATTTTGGCGAAGGAGACCATCAGCAGTATGCAGGCAGGGCTTGTTTATGGATGTATTGGGCAGACAGAGTACATTATCCGCAAGATAAAAGAAGAGACAGGTCTTTCTAATATGAAGGCTGTGGCGACAGGCGGCTTGGGAAAAATAATTGCGGACGAGACAGATTTGATAGATATCTATGATCCAAATTTAACTTTAAATGGGTTAAGATTGATTTATAATCGTCATAAAAGGATGTAGGCAAATGGAAAATAAGGAACCACAGATTAAAAAATTGCGAATAGGAAATGTGGAAGTGGATAATAATCTGATATTAGCGCCCATGGCAGGAGTAACAGACCTGCCATTTCGCTTGCTTTGTAGAGAACAGGGATGTGGACTGCTTTATACAGAGATGGTGAGTGCAAAGGCGATCCTATATCAGAATAAAAATACATTCGCCCTGTTAAAGATGGAGCCTTCGGAGCATCCGATCGCCTTGCAGCTTTTTGGCTCAGAGCCGGAGGTTATGGCAGAGGCTGCAGTGATGTTGGAGAGGGAGCCCTTTGATATTTTAGATATAAATATGGGCTGCCCTGTTCCAAAAATAGTAAATAATGGAGAGGGTTCTGCCCTGATGAAAAATCCTAAGCTGGCGCAGGAAATTGTGTCCGCCGTGGCAAAGGCTGTGAAAAAGCCTGTTACCGTAAAATTCCGCAAGGGCTTTACCGAGGATTGCATCAATGCTGCAGAGTTTGCAAAGGTGCTGGAGTTTGCCGGTGCTGCTGCTGTGGCTGTGCATGGGCGCACGAGGCAACAGTATTACTCTGGTAGAGCGGATTGGGATAGTATTAGACAGGTAAAGGAGGCTGTGTCAATTCCAGTGATTGGAAATGGGGATGTGACATCGCCAGAGAGTGCGCAAAGAATGCTTTTAGAAACGGGCTGTGATGGTGTGATGATAGGGCGGGGAGCGCGTGGAAATCCGTGGCTGTTTCGTCAGATTCGCGAGTATCTGGACACAGGAGCTTATGATCATGGTCCATCTTTACAGGAGATTAAGGAGATGATAGTAAGGCATGGAAGGTTGAATCTAAGCTATAAAGGAGAGTATACTGGCATCCGGGAAATGCGCAAGCATGTGGCATGGTATACTGCGGGACTTCCTAATTCTGCTGTTTTGAGAAATGAAGTGAATCACGTGGAGAACTTTCGAGAGCTCTCAGATCTGATAGAAAGGTTTTCTTGACATTGATTTTCATTTCGTTTATAATATTTTGAATGTAGATAAAGGGACTTCCTGCTTTAAGAGCAAAAAGTGCTGTGGGAAAGCTATAGAGCGTTTGGCATGAGTATGTAAGTGGCGGAGTAGTATGAAATAAAAATTTCATATCCTGATTTGTACGCCTGCTAAAGCAGGCGAATGGGAATTAGCATAAAATAAAAATTTCACATCCTAATTTGTATGCCTGTTAAAGGAGGCAGATGTTGATTAATGTGGAAATTCGTTTTGCTGCCGGAAAATAATGGGAATGTTTCAATCCTATTTTTCATATTATAGTGGGACAGGATATGTAAGAATAATTAAGAGGTAAAGGAAAGGTGTAGCAATTATGGCAGAGAAGAAAAATATTTTAACGTATGCGGGGTTAAAACAACTGGAGGAGGAATTACAGGAGTTAAAGGTAGTAAAAAGGAAGGAGGTTGCCCAGAAGATAAAGGAAGCAAGAGAGCAGGGCGATCTTTCAGAGAATGCAGAGTATGATGCTGCCAAGGACGAGCAGAGAGATATAGAGCTGAGAATTGAGGAGCTTGAGAAAATCCTTAAAAATGCAGAGGTTGTTGTTGAGGATGAGGTAGATCTAGATAAGATTAATATTGGATGTCGCGTGAAGCTTTATGATTGTGAGTATGAAGAAGAGCTGGAATTTCAGCTTGTAGGCTCCACGGAGGCAAACAGTCTTCAGGGTAAGATTTCCAATGAGTCTCCGGTGGGACAGGCACTGATTGGGAGACGTGCAGGAGATATGGTGGATGTAGAGATGGAGAATGGCTCAACCGCGCAGTATCGTGTGCTTGAGATCCAGAGAGTAAGTTAGCGGATATGCCGCACAAAGGAGTGAAGAAGATGGCGAATCAACAGAGTCAGGAGCAGGATATTAATCAATTATTAAAGGTCCGAAGAGAGAAGCTTTCAGATTTAAAGGAGAGAGGTAGAGATCCATTTCTTATTACAAAATATGATGTCACACATCACAGCAAAGAGATTACAGATCGGTTTGATACATTGGAAGGACAGATGGTTTCCATTGCAGGGCGCATGATGGCGAAGCGTGTTATGGGAAAGGCTTCCTTCTGTCATATTCAGGATCTTCAAGGGAAAATTCAGTCCTATGTGGCAAGGGACAGCGTCGGTGAGGAGACTTATGCAGACTTTAAAAAGTATGATGTGGGTGATATTGTCGGAATAAAGGGAGAGGTGTTCCGCACAAAAACAGGAGAGATTTCTGTACATGCCACGGAAATTGTGCTATTGACTAAGAGCCTTCAGATTTTGCCTGAGAAGTTTCATGGTTTGACGAATACGGATATTCGTTATCGTCAGCGCTATGTGGATTTGATTATGAATGAGGATGTGAAGGAAACATTTATCAGACGATCAAAAATTCTTGCCAGTATCCGCAGGTATCTGGATGGACAAGGTTTTATGGAGGTTGAAACACCAATGCTTGTGAGCAATGCCGGAGGGGCTGCCGCAAGACCATTTGAGACACATTTTAATGCGTTGGATGAAGACTTAAAGCTGCGTATCTCGCTTGAGTTGTACTTAAAAAGATTAATTGTAGGCGGTATGGAGCGCGTATATGAGATAGGACGCGTATTTCGCAATGAAGGCTTGGATACTAGACATAACCCAGAATTTACGTTGATGGAGTTGTATCAGGCATATACTGACTATCATGGAATGATGGATCTGACAGAAAGTCTATACAGGCATGTGGCGAAGGAAGTGACGGGATCAGAGGTTTTGACTTATGGGGAACATACAGTGGATCTGTCAAAGCCATTTGAGCGAATTACAATGGTGGATGCTGTGAAGAAGTATGCTGGTGTAGATTTTGACACAATCCACACACTGGAGGAAGCAAGAGCTGCCGCAAAGGATCATCATATTGAGGTTGAGGAGAGACATCAAAAGGGAGATATTCTCAGTTTGTTCTTTGAAGAGTATGTGGAGGAGCATTTAATTCAGCCTGTATTTGTGATGGATCATCCCATAGAGATCTCACCACTCACAAAGAAAAAACCAGAAAATCCAGAATATGTGGAGCGCTTTGAGCTCTTTATTAATGGTTGGGAGATGGCAAATGCTTATTCTGAATTAAACGATCCCATTGATCAAAGAGAACGTTTTGAAGCACAGGAAAAACTGCTGGCAGCAGGAGATGAAGAGGCAAATCACACAGATGAGGACTTCTTAAATGCACTGATGATTGGTATGCCACCTACAGGAGGCATAGGCTTTGGAATAGACAGAATGGTAATGATAATGACAAATGCACCTGCGATACGAGATGTGTTGGCTTTCCCGACAATGAAAACGCTTGGCGGAAAAGACCAGTAAAATCAAATGTTTACGGT
>CAJUOO010000095.1 GCA_910588535.1 uncultured Lachnospiraceae bacterium
TTTTATCAGAAAAAGGGCGTGTTCACAATTTATTTACTCATGCGTTTGTCGTGCAGACAGCGGGAACGGCGGCGGGGACATCACGCTGGTGGCCCTGCTGGGCATCCCCCTTCGGGGCATCCGGGCTGATGGCCGCCCTTGCCCTCTCCTGCTTTTTTGCCCTGCTCCACCTGGGCACCCGCAGGGCATGTAAAAGGAAAGCTCCCGGAAACATCCCCTTTGCACCCTATCTGTTTTTGGGGTGCCTTGCTGTCACACTGATACTGCATTTCCATAGAACTCGATTAAAAAGAATGTAAAAAATTGAAAATAGATATTGAACAATTAAATAGAAAAAGATAAAATACATGTATCAAACATAAAGGAACTATTGTATCACAGTTGTAGATTATAAAGACTGTAATATAACAACAAAGAGAATAAAAACAATAAAATAGAAAATCTGAAATGAAGAAAGGAGATATCCGATATGGATAATATAACAAATAAAACTTTTGACGAAGAAAGGGCATTATATGGTGCGGAGAATGTAGTAGTAAAGGATTGTATCTTTGATGGTCCGGCTGATGGAGAAAGTGCATTTAAAGAAGGTAGGCAGGTGACGGTGGAGCGTTGTTTTTTTAATCTGCGGTATCCCTTCTGGCATGATATTGGGCTTGTAATTAAAAATTCAGAGATGACAGAGCTTTGTAGAGCAGCTTTGTGGTATTCTGAAGGGATTGAGATTGTTGAAAGCAAACTTCATGGTATAAAAGCATTGAGGGAATGTAAAGATGTAAAAATGGAGGGGTGTGATATACTTTCCCCAGAATTTGGATGGTTCGTGCGCGGAATGGAGATGAAGGACTGTTCTGTTCACAGTGAATATTTTATGATGCGCTCTGATCATCTGACCTGTAAGGATGTACATATGTCAGGAAAATATTCATTCCAATATATTGAAGATTCTGTTTTTGAAAATTGTACTTTTGATACAAAGGATGCTTTCTGGCATGCAAAGAATGTCATTGTGAAGGATAGTGTGGTTAAAGGGGAATATCTGGCATGGTACAGCGAGAATATTACATTTGAAAATTGTAAGATTATCGGGACACAACCACTTTGTTATTGTAAGGAACTTCGGTTAATTAATTGTGAGATGGTAGATACGGATTTATCTTTTGAGCGCTCTGAGGTGGAGGCCGTGCTCAAAGCACCTATTGTCAGCATTAAAAATCCATTGACAGGCCATATTTATGTTCCGGCTGTCGGTGAAATTATAAGAGATATAGAAGAGGCAAAGGGTGAAATAATAATACAAAATAAGATTGCGTGTGCTTAGTTTATATTGGGTATATCTGTTATTTTGAATGACAATATAACATCTTTATCAAAGAATAATACTATGAATGATTGGAGCTAAATACATTTGCATTTTGGGCTATATGGAATCAATAGGAGGATCGAAATGATAGTCAGAGGCAGAAGTGCTTGTCTGAGTTGCTTAGATACATAGAGAACAATTAACCCAACGAGGAGGTATTGAATATGGCAGAATATTCAATTAGTTCGGCGAACTTGAATGTTATTGAGAATGGTTTAAGAAATATCAATAATAATCTTGGAACCCTAAATAATAACATTGAAGTAATTGACAAACACGTTGGCGATGTGGACAGTAATGTAAGGGCTGTTTATGATGAAGTTGGTGCATTTTTTGTTCTGGCTTCAAGAATGTAAGAAACAAGTATTTGTAGTTGCAACAGCAAATGATGTGTCTATGTTGCCATCTGAATTGTTGCGTAGAGGTAGGTTTGATGAATTATTTTTTGTTGAGTTGCCTACAGCAGATGAACGGCGGGATATTCTATCATTATATATGCGAAAGTATTTGGATTTAGATTTTGTGGTACTTTTGCAGAAGAAATTGTTGAACTTACTGATGGATTTACAGGTGCAGATTTAGAATCGACAGTAAGAGATTGAGCATATCGCTCTATTGCAAATGATAATTTTGTACTTAATGAGGAGAAATATGATATGCCAAAACCAATATTAAGACAACCCCAAATACAGACTCAATCAAGTACAATTTTGAATACAATTCAAAATCACCAGCAAAAACACACAACTCAGTAAATGGATAAGATGAGATTGGATAGGCTGTTGCGGAAGACACGTTCAAAGAGATATATGGATGCATTACATGAATTGGATGCAGGTGGTCATACACATAAGCAGAATAAGGTAAATGAAATTATAGATGCAATTTGCAGTGAATTTCCAGAAATTGAGATTAGTGGAATTTTGCTAGGATTTGTTTCAATGTGTTATCTTGTGAAACCATATGAGGTACATACACTGGATGTAACTGGAGGTATAATTGAGCATTATAAGACCGGGCAGGCACTCCCCAATGGACTTGAAAAAGCCAGAGGTATTGCCATGAGAGGCGGATATGATTTTATTGAGGTATATATAGATTGTTGTAGGGCTATTAGTGCGAATGGAACGGTTTCGGTAATATCATGTTAGAATGGAGGAGTGCAAAATAAAATTTCTCGTCCTGATTTGTGTGCCTACTATAGCAGGCGAATGGGAGTTAGAGCGTACAAAGTTTGTGAATAATAGCTTTGAATTTGGAAAATAGTGTGATATAATCAAAAAAGTGCACAGTAGAAAGGGGATTATATCAATGAGACTTCTAATTATCAGACATGCAGAGCCAGATTATGCTGTGAACTCTCTTACAAAGAAGGGATTTCGGGAGGCGGCCTGTCTGGCAGAGCGACTTTCAAAGGTAAAGATTGATGCGTTTTATGTCTCTCCTCTTGGAAGGGCAAAGGATACAGCTGCGCTGACACTGGAAAAGCTAGGACGCGAAGCGACGGAATGTGAATGGCTTCGGGAATTTGCCCCAAGAATAATTCGTCCAGACAGAGAGTATGAATCCGTGAGCTGGGACTGGCTGCCTCAAGACTGGACGATAGAAGATAGGTTTTATGACAGAACCATGTGGGGAGAGGTAGATGCCATGCGCGCGGGAAAGGTGAAGGAAGAGTACCAGTGGGTTACAGAGTCCTTTGACAAGCTGCTTGCCTCTCATGGATATGTGCGAGAGCAAAATTATTATCGGGTGGAGATGGGGAATCATGACACTATAGCACTTTTTTGCCATTTTGGTGTGGAGTGCGTTTTGCTAAGTCACCTTTTGGGGGTATCTCCTATGATATTATGGCAAGGCTTTTGTGCGCTGCCTTCCTCTGTCACAACAGTTATTACAGAGGAGCGCAGAAAGGGGATTGCATGTTTTCGTATAAATGGTTTTGGAGATCTGTCTCATCTATATGCGGCAGGTGAGGAGCCATCTTTCTTAGCGAGATTTTGTGAGAACTATGAAAATAAAGAAGAACGACATGATTAAATTATTTGATAAAATAGTATAAAAAATAATAGTTAGGAGAAATGTGTATGTGTGAAAAAGGGAAAAAGGGACCCTTCTATATTACAACAGCAATTGCATATACTTCTGGTAAGCCACATATAGGAAATACCTATGAGATTGTACTTGCGGACAGTATTGCGCGCTTTAAGAAGCAGCAGGGATATGAGGTATATTTTCAGACAGGGACAGATGAGCATGGTCAGAAGATCGAAGATAAGGCTCTTGCAGAAGGAATCACCCCAAAGGAATATGTGGATCGTGTAGCTGGCATGGTCAAATCTGTCTGGGATCAGATGAACACAGATTATAATAGGTTTATTCGAACAACAGATGCAGATCATGAGAAGCAGGTGCAAAAGATCTTTAAGAAATTGTATGATCAAGGCGATATTTATAAAGGGTACTATGAAGGTATGTACTGTAAGCCCTGTGAGTCATTTTTTACATCATCTCAGCTCTCTGATGGCAGATGCCCAGACTGTGGGGCAGAGGTGCAGCCCGCAAAGGAGGAAGCATATTTTTTAAAACTTAGCAAATATACTGACCGCTTGATTGAGCATATTAAGACACATCCTGAATTTATTCAGCCGGAGTCCAGAAAGAATGAGATGATGAATAATTTTCTTCTGCCGGGACTTCAGGATCTGTGTGTGTCCAGAACCTCTTTTCAGTGGGGGATCCCTGTTGATTTTGATGATAAACATGTTGTTTATGTGTGGGTTGATGCACTGAGCAATTATATTACTGGTTTGGGATATCATGTGGATGGAGAGAATGGAGAGTTATTTGAGAAGTTCTGGCCCGCAGATCTGCATCTGATTGGAAAGGATATTTTGCGCTTTCATACCATTTATTGGCCCATTATGTTGATGGCTCTTGGGCTTCCGCTTCCTAAGCAGATTTTTGGTCATCCTTGGCTTTTGCAGGGGGATGGTAAGATGAGTAAGTCCAAGGGAAATGTTCTCTATGCAGATGAGCTGGTGGAGGAATTTGGTGTGGATGCCGTGCGCTATTTTGTACTTCATGAGATGCCATTTGAAAATGATGGTGTGATCTCGTGGGAGTTGATGGTGGAGAGAATGAATTCCGACCTTGCGAATACATTAGGAAATTTGGTAAACCGCACGATTTCCATGTCCAATAAGTATTTTGGTGGAGTGGTTGAAAACACCGGTGTGAAGGAGCCAGTGGACGATGAGTTGATCGCTCTGGCAAAGGATACTGCACTAAGAGTGGAAGCAAAGATGGATAAACTTCGCGTGGCGGATGCAATCTCTGAGATATTTGTGCTGTTTAAGCGCTGTAATAAATATATTGATGAGACAATGCCGTGGGTGCTCGCAAAGGAAGAAGAGAAGAAAGGTCGTCTTGCGACTGTGCTCTATAATCTTGTGGAGAGTATCTGCATTGGCGCGAGCTTATTAAAACCATTTATGCCAGAGACTTCAGAGAAGATCTTAGGGCAGCTTCATGCAGCGGAACGTGATGTGGATACTTGCAAGGAATATGGCTTGTATCTATCAGGAGGCAAGGTGACGGATAAGCCAGAGATTTTATTTGCCCGAATGGATGGAAAAGAGCTCTTGGAGAGAGTGGAGGCAAAGCAAAAGGCCAGAGAAATAGAGAGTGGAGAAAAGCCGGAGGAGCCGGGAATTGACATGGAGGCAAAGCCGGAGATCACATATGAGGATTTTGACAAACTGCAGTTTCAGGTTGGGGAGATTATCGCTTGTGAGGCTGTTCCCAAGTCAAAGAAGTTGCTTTGCTCCAAGGTACGGATTGGCAGTTCTGTAAAGCAGATTGTATCAGGGATTCGAGCATATTATACGCCAGAGGAGATGGTGGGCAAGAAAGTGATGGTGTTGACAAATCTAAAGCCTGCGACTCTTGCGGGAGTTGTATCGGAAGGTATGCTGCTATGTGCAGAAAATGAAAAAGGAGAGCTGGCGCTTTTGACACCGGAGAAGCCGATGCCATCCGGCGCTGGGATTTCGTAGAGGAGGAAATAGATTGAAATATAGAAGGTATGCAGCTTTTGGAAGTTCTTTTTGCGCACTGGCAATTACAGCAATTTTATTCATGGTTATTGTTGTGGAGGCGCTGGGAAATGGGTTGGTTGTGCGCGCGAATGAAGTATCTGAAGAAAAGCCAGAATATTTTGTGGTAAAAGCATCAAGGCAGTGGGATAAGGAGACGTTTGCTGTGTCTGGAAGTCCAGCGTCGCTGGCGTGGATGCTGAAGCCGGGAATAAAGAAGGCGCTTATGGAAGACTGGAAGTTACTTTTGGTGAATAAAGAAAACTTGCTTCCTGAGGGCTATAAGATAGAGACAAAACGGTTGAGCAATGGGCTTTTGGTAGATGCCAGAATTTATGATCCTCTGATGGAATTTCTAAAGGCAGGAAATAAGGAGGGCTGCAATCTTCTAGTCTGCTCTGCATATCGTCCCTATGAGCGGCAGGTGGAGCTTTATGAGGCAGATCTTGCCAAGTACCAAGGCATGGGCTACAGCTATGAGAAAGCTTGTGCTATCACGGAGGAGACGCTTGCGGTGCCCGGTGCCAGTGAACATCAGGCAGGGCTTTCTGTAGATATTGTGACGCTGAGACATCAGGTATTGAATGATGCTTTTGCAGATACCAAAGCAGGAAAATGGCTTGCTGAGCATGCGCATGAATATGGTTTTATTCTCCGCTATCCAAAGGATAAAGAGGAAATTACTGGAATCAACTATGAGCCATGGCATTTTCGTTATGTTGGCAAGGAGGCTGCCGAGCAGATATATGAGCTAGGCTGCTGTCTTGAGGAATATGTGATGCTGCAGAATCAACTTGCGATACTGAATATATCAGATAAGACAAAGGATTATTAACAGAGAACCGCAGGTAGATGGGAAGTCTGTAGGGGAATAGAGATGATATTTGATACACATGCGCATTATGACGATGATGCTTTTGATGAGGATAGAGAGAGCCTTTTGGATTCTCTGCCGGAGCATGGGATTGAAGGGGTAGTTAATGTAAGTGCCAGCCTTTCTTCCTGCCGCCAGACAGTGTCGCTGGTAGAAAGCTATCCATTTTTGTATGGAGCGGTTGGTGTTCACCCAAGTGAGACAGCAGAACTAACAGAGGAGAGTTTTGCATGGCTGAAAGCTGCAGCAAGATCATCCAAGGTTGTGGCTGTAGGTGAAATTGGACTTGACTATTACTGGGAAGAGCCAGATCATAAGATACAGAAAGAATGGTTTCACAGGCAGCTTGAGCTAGCCAAGGAGCTTGGATTGCCAGTGATTATTCACAGCAGGGAGGCGGCGAATGATACACTTCAGATTCTAAAGGAGCACAGTGCTGCGCAGCTTGGCGGTGTGATTCACTGTTATTCATATTCGCTTGAGCTGGCCAAGGAGTATGAGAAAATGGGTTTTTATTTTGGAATTGGGGGAGTGGTGACATTTAAAAATGCAAAGAAGCTCTCAGAGGTTGTCACCTACCTTCCGCTTGAGCGAATTGTATTGGAGACAGATGCCCCATATCTTGCACCTGTCCCCGTAAGAGGCAGCAGAAATTTCTCTGCCAACCTGCTATATATTGCGCAGAGAATAGCTGAGCTTAAGAATATCAGCTATGAAGAGGTTATAACAAGAACATGTGAAAATGCGCGGAAACTATACCGACTGAATGGAGCAGAGTATGGCTGATCTTACGACAATGCTGATTAATCCGAAAAATACAATTGAGATTATCAAAAAATATGAATTTATCTTTCAGAAAAAATTTGGACAGAATTTTTTGATAGATTCTCATGTGGTGGATAAAATTATTCGCTCAGCGGCGCTTACAAAGGAGGATTGTGTTTTAGAGATCGGGCCCGGAATCGGGTCGATGACGCAATATCTGGCAGAGGTGGCGGGAAAGGTGATTGCTGTTGAGATTGACAAAAATTTAATCCCCATTCTTTCTGAGACACTTAAGGCATATGACAATGTGACCATTATACATGAGGATATTCTTAAGGTGGATATGCATAAGCTTGCCTGTGAATACAATAGTGGTAAGCCCATCAAGGTTGTGGCAAATCTTCCGTATTATATTACAACGCCGATTATTATGAGCCTGTTTGAGGGACAAGTGCCAGTCAGCAGTATTACGGTTATGGTGCAGAAAGAGGTTGCCGATCGTATGCAGGCAGGACCGGGAACAAAGGACTATGGAGCACTGTCATTGGCTGTTCAGTATTATGCGGAGCCAGAGATTGTAGCCAATGTGCCACCAAATTGTTTTATGCCAAGACCAAAGGTAGGGTCTGCTGTAATCCGTCTTACCAGACATGTGACGTGTCCGGTAAAGGTAGAGAATGAAGAGCTACTTTTTCGAATCATTCGGGCATCCTTTAACCAGAGGAGGAAAACGTTAGTCAATGCTGTTGAAAATACAGCAGGCATAGGAATTTCCAAGGAGGAAATAAAAGATATTCTCATAGATTTAGGGATGTCTGTCACCATACGTGGAGAAGCGTTGACATTAGAACAATTTGCAGAGCTTAGCAACCGCATCTCTCTGCGGTGCAAGAATATGATATAGAATAAAAAGAACATAGGACAATAAAGAAAATCTTTAAAGTGAAAATGGGACTGTCGCAATAAGATTTAATTATACAAGATATTGTATATATGTAGTGCT
>CAJUOO010000096.1 GCA_910588535.1 uncultured Lachnospiraceae bacterium
CTTGGCTAAAATGCTTGCATCCAAAAAATCCACGGTGCGCGGAGAGCGGACTTGGATGAGGCGCCATTAAAATCAAATGCTTAGGATTTGTCAGCATCTTTTTTTTGCTCTGTGCAGGCTTCCCCCACAGCATATATACAATAGGTCTATCCTGCTCATTCAGCACGCGGATTGCAGCGTTTGTAAACTCCTCCCAGCCGATCCCCTGATGGGAATTTGGTTGATGGGCGCGCACGGTAAGTACAGTATTTAAAAGCATCACTCCCTCTTTTGCCCACTTCTCCAGATAGCCATGGTTTGGTATGGAGCAGCCCAGATCATCTTTAAGCTCTTTATAAATATTTACCAGAGAGGGAGGCACATCCACATCCGGCTTAACTGAAAAACACAGCCCATGTGCCTGACCAACATTATGATATGGGTCCTGACCCAAAATTACCACCTTCACATCATGCAGCGGCGTGAGATGGAATGCATTAAACACATCCTCTGCTGCCGGAAAAATCTGTTGTGTATTATATTCTTCCTTAACCTTCTGATATAATGCTGCATAATATGGTTTTTTAAATTCTTCACTGAGCGGCTCTGCCCAATCGTTCGTAATTGCACTCATAATCTGACTCCTTCTAAATTCGTACTGATACACCCTTTTGTCTCAGGTATTCTTTTAACTTTGTTATCTCAAGCTCTTTGTAGTGAAACAGCGAAGCTGCCAACGCCGCGTCCGCCCGTCCCTCTGTCAATACATCATAAAAATGCTCCATGCTGCCCGCTCCGCCGGAAGCGATCACCGGTATCGCCACCTGCTCTGATATCGTGCGTGTCAGCTCTAGATCATAACCATCCTTTGTGCCATCACAGTCCATGCTGGTAAGCAGGATCTCCCCAGCTCCCAGCTTATCTACTTGAAGTGCCCACTCCACTGCATCGATTCCCATATCCACTCTTCCGCCGTTTTTATAGATATTCCAGCCAGAGCCATCCTCACGCCTCTTCGCGTCAATCGCAACCACCACACATTGACTGCCAAATTTATCTGCCGCCTCCGAAATAAGCGCAGGATTCATAATTGCAGCAGAATTGATCGCAACCTTATCCGCACCCTCTCTGAGAATTGTGCGAAAATCTTCCACGGTTCGGATTCCGCCACCCACTGTAAAAGGAATAAAAATCGTCTCCGCTACCTTTCGAACCATATCGATCTGAATCTGTCTCGCATCGGAAGAGGCTGTAATATCAAGAAATACAAGCTCATCGGCACCTGCTTCACCATATATCCTTGCGACTTCAATTGGATCACCGGCATCCCGCAGATTCAAAAAATTAGTTCCCTTCACCACCCTTCCACTCTTAATATCCAGACAGGGAATTATACGTTTAGTAAACATCCTCTCCTCCATTCTTAAGCGTCTCAGCCCTATAAAACCATCGCAAAATTTTTCAGAATCTTCAAGCCTACATCCCCACTTTTTTCTGGGTGAAATTGGCATGCAAAGATATTGTCCTTCTCTATGGACGCATGGATGGAAACGCCATATTCCGCTGTCGCCTTCACAATTGAGGTATCAAAAGCCTTTAAATAATAAGAATGGACAAAATATACATAAGGCTCCCTCTCTATTCCATGAAATAATGTTCCACCCTCTGCAAGCTTTAATGAATTCCATCCAATATGCGGAATCTTTAGCCCTGTATCAGGAATCCTTACGATCTCTCCCCTTAAAATGCCCAATCCCTTCGCCTTCGGACTCTCCTCGCTTCGCTCAAACAAAAGTTGAAGTCCAAGACAGATTCCAAGAAAAGGGGTTCCCTTGTCAACAATCTCATATATGGTATCCACAAGTTGATAACGATGTAATTTTTCCATCGCATCCCCGAAAGCACCCACTCCCGGAAGAATCACCCCATCTGCACCCAAAAGTGTCTCTCTCTCCCTCGTGATAATGGACAATTCGCCCAAGCTGGAGAGCGCCTTCTGCACACTTCCAAGGTTCCCTGCATCATAATCAATAATCGCTATCATCTATGTACCTCTCCTTATTGCAGGTAATTTGCACTATAAAGCTCCACCTCTCTGGTGTAATCATTCGTATTCTCAAGTGCACAAATCTGTCTTGCCCGCTCTTCATCTATGCCAAAATCGGTAGACAAGCTGTAAAGCAATGTCTCCTTCTGCGTTTGAAATTGCTCTCCCAAGTTATATGCCTCAGCGTACTCCAAAGAATCATAGTAGATTGTCATTCCCTGAAGCAGAGCATGAAGTGCCTCTTTCGCCATCCCTAAGCTTCGGTAATTCACATATGCATCATATTGTCTGTCAAGACGCACTACCATGCGAACTTGATCGTAGAACATCTGATCCTCTTCTTTGATCTTCACACCTGCCAGACATTCATATGCTTCTTTATATTTATGATTGACAAAGTTTTTATGTGCTGTGTCAAGTGCAAAATTATAAGCATAAACATTCGAAAGCATTGTGACAGATATTGTAAGCACTGTGATCACTGTAATTAAAAACATAACAAATGCTGGCTTTAACTTCACCCGCTCCTCCGGGGGGCGCGCCGCCGCTAGTTCCGCTTTCTTTGCCTTCTTCTCCTCACGGATTCTTGCCTGCTCTTCCTTGCGTTTCTGAGCGGCCTCCTTCTTTGCGGCATCTGAGACTTTTTTGTCCTCCGCCTTCTGCGCCTTTGCCTTCTGCTTTTCCTCTGCTTCTCTCGCCTTTTTCTGCGCCTTCTCTTCCTTCTTCTTCTTTTCCTTCTCCTCTTCCTCTACGGGATCGACAACCTCCACTTTAAAAAAGACATTTTTAAGTTTTTCGGAAAAGCTTCCTTCTTTTTTCTTTGACTTTTTCGTTTTTGTCTTTTTCTGCTTTTCTGGCTTGGTCTCTTCAGATTCCTCCAAGGTTTCTCCCTTGATCTCCTGCACAATTGAATCAAGTGAATCCAGCAGATCCTTATCTTCAGGAGGAAGATGATCAAAAACTCCCTGATTTCCTAAGACATCCTCTCCAGCCTGCTCATTCTCAATTAATTGATCCATCGAGATATCCCGATAAGAAGGGGGCTTCATGCCATCTAGCCCTTCGCGCATCATCTCCTGAACCTTACGCTCAGCCTCCTCTTCCATCTCGGCATCTGACATAACCTTTATGCTCTTTTCTTTCTCGACCTGACTTTCCTCTCCTCCATTAACCTTCGCCAACAGACTATCTAAGTATTCCTCTTCCGAAAAATTTTCATTCGCCACGTTTTTCACTCCTCACTCACTTCATCTTTGCCTATTTTAGCACATAATCACTAATTTAACAACTCAGATATTCGTCCTAAAAAGCTTATGCTGTCCTCCTTGACAGAATATGCTCTCTCTCTAACTTCCATCTGCGGCAATATCCGATTCACCCTGACAAATGTCGATTTCTGGTTGATAAATGCTATCTTTTCAAAGGGCCAACGGATGACCGTCGGCGTCTCAAAACCCTCTCCAAGCTCCAGAAGAACAATTTTGCGATTGATTGTTCTCTGAAGCCATCTAGTATATATTTCCCATTGCTTCTGATACCCTACCTCATTATATGGCTTGCTCGCTATAATATTCAGCCTGCCTTGTCCTTGACAGACTGGGCAGGTAATGCTGCTGTCTGCAAGAAGTGCTTCCTCAATATCCCATACCCCATGTGATGCCTCCTCACATTGCATGCGAAAAACACTGCCACAAGGAGATACTATGCGATTTTCATCAAATCCCATATGTTCTAACATATTGTCTGTATTCGTAGTGACAATGAAATAATCCTTCTCCTCTGTCAGCCTCTTAATTATCTGGTAAGCATTAAAATATGGTTCTATGGCAGTCCTGTTTTCACTTAGCATCCAACACAATTTTTTTGCATACTCGATGGAATTAGGCGCCGCTCCAACCTTTTTTTCATCCACCTGAAGCTCTCGCCCTATGCCAATTAAAAGCACTGGGCTTTCCTTCAGCTTCTCAAATATTTCCTGATATTCCATTGTACTGTTATCTCTCCTAGTTCATTTCTCTGAACAAGCAAACAGAGAAGCTTTCTTCTCCACCCGCGATCCATATATGACTGTCTAAAATATCTTGAACCCTTTATGCAAGGGAGCAGGGAACACTCATCTCGACCACTCACCGCAGCTCCCGTGCACTGCCGCTTTTGCGACAAATTTCCCTAACACAAAACAGCGCATAAAAATCGAAAAACTGCTGCACCTGTTATCGTGCAACAGTTCTCAGCCCAACATATCTTTGCTCTAGCTTCTTAATATTTTATCCAACTCCATCACCAGATTTCCTATCTCTGGCTTTGAGAGCTGCGCATTCGCACCCAAGGATTCTCCCTTCCTTCTCATATCATCATTAAGCAAGGACGAGAAAATAATAACTGGAATATCCTTTAATACCGCATCATCACGCACTAACTTTAGCAGGCGATGTCCATCCATCTGTGGCATCTCAATATCTGTGATAATACAGTGAACCTTCTCATCCACAGTACCATCTTTTTTGTATTCATTCAGCTTATCCCATGCTTCTTTTCCGTTGACATTCTTCTGAATATTTGTATAACCAGCCTTCTCCAAACAGTCTGTGATCAGACGCATCAACAGCGCAGAGTCCTCTGCTATCATAATCGGCTCTTCGTTTCTGCTTCTGCCCTCCAAATACTCAATATCAGACACCTTAAGTCCTGTCTCTGGGCTGATATCAGACACAATCTTCTCAAAATCAAGAATTACAACCAGATGATCATTCCACTTCACAATACCTGTGGCAAGCGCAGCATCCTGACTTCCCACCGTCTTATCTGGCACAATAATATCGCTCCATGAAAATCTGTTAATCCCGTAGATCTTATGTACGCGGAAGGAGACATTCAGCTTGTTAAAATTTGTGATAATAAACATGTCTCTCTCTGCATCTTCCGAATTTGGAAGCCCCAGCACCTGCGCAAGATTAATTGCCGTGATAATGGCATCTCTTGGAATAAAAACTCCCTCCACACAGGGATGAGAATTTGGGATCATCGTGACTGGCTCACTGTTGATTATCTCGCGGACCTTCGCCACGTTAATTCCATAATAATTTCCACTCACGTCAAAGATAAGAAGCTCCAGCTCATTTGTCCCGCTTTCCAGCAAAATATTGGTATCCATTAATAATTCCTCCGTCCTTTAGTATCACATGCTATCTGTTTTCAGCACAACACTTATTTATAGTCATTATAGCATATAGTTTCTAAAAATACAAATAGCTTTCTGCTTGTTTATCAAAAACACCCTACAGCTCTCAGCCGTAATTCTCTATGTATCACCCTATTCAGACATTGTGATAGAAAGCTCTGGCTTTTCCACTTGCTTTTCCATTCGGCAATTCCCCTGAAAGGAAGCTCCCTCTTCCATCACAAGCACCTTCGTGTTGATATCTCCAATCAGAACCCCCGTGCGGTTAAGCTCCAGCCTAGAGGTAATAAAAGTATTTCCCTGCATATTTCCCGCGATCAAAAGCTCCTCTGCATAGACATCACCGACCACTTTACCCTTTTCCCCGATCACAACCTGATTCGCGGACTGAATGGTTCCCTTAAAATCACCCTCAATGCGAAGGGTAGTCGTTTTAATGGTTCCCTCAAATTCACTCCCCTCACCGAGAATCGTGTGCGTCATAGTAGATGCTCCTGCGATACTTTTCTTTTCTTTCATAAACATATCTTCACCAAACCTTTCTTACATTTCCTATTCAAAACATAAGGGCAAATACCCATTGTTTTCCTTAATTTTTCCGTTATTCCTTCTACCATTACTCCCTGAGAATCTGAAGCGGATCGACATATTCCCCATTGTACTGTATTCTGAAATCCAGATGTGGTCCCGTGCTTCTGCCTGTCGAGCCCACCTTAGCTATAATATCCCCCGCCTCCACAATATTCCCTGCCTCCACAGATAAACTGGAACAATGACTATAACGGGAAATGTAACCATTGCCGTGATCAATCACAACCGTATACCCATAACCGCTCTCCCACTCGGACACGATAACCTCTCCCTGCCCTGCGGCATAGATTGGTGCTCCCCATGAACATCCCACATCAATTCCCCAATGGTTCTCCGTAGAGCTTCCCCCAAAAGGATTGCTTCTGCTGCCAAATTCTGAGGTAATATTTCTTGAATCCACAGGCCATCTTGCCGGAATCTTCATAAGAGAATCCATCCGATCACTGATTTCTAAAAGTCCTGCCTTCTGATTAGCAATCTGCTCTGTTATGTACCCTAACTTTTCTGAGATTTCTTCCAGAGATTCCTCCCGCGCTATGGAGCGGGCACTTAAGGGCTCCTCCACTCTGCTGACCTCCCTCGGTCCACCCATACTCTCAATCTCCTTAAATCCCAACTGAACCCTCAATTCATTCTGCATAAGCAGAATCTCCTCCAACTGGTTCATCGTATCCTCTGTAATTAAAGACAGCTCCGCAATTCTTTCTTTTTGCATAGTATTCTCCGCCATAAGCTCCTCAAGCTGAGAATACGCTTCTGCCAGCAGTCTTTCCGTCTCATTATACTTCTTCTGAGCCTCTCCCAACTGATCAAGTTTTTCTTTCTGTTCTTCATTGCTGCTGACAAGTACCTTATTCTGCACATTCACCTGATGATAACGACTGCCGTAATATCCAAACACTGCTATCGCAATCACCATCCCCGCAATAACAGCCGTTCCTATCGTTAGCACACCAATGCGCAGGCGAAACTGAATCGGACGCTCTGAATTATCTGGCACAATAACAACCGTATATGGTCTGGTAATATAATGTTTTAGCCAGTCTCTTACAGTATGCTTCTTTTTCAGCATAATAAATCTTCCTTTCCCACTCTCTTTCTCATACTCTGTGCTGGCTTATCTTATCTCTAACACCAACACAGAGATATAACACACTTCCACCTACCACATTATACAGGATTTTTAGAAAAATGTCTATATTATTGTAATATATTGTAATAATTATGTAACAATGCCATTATTTACCACATTTTATTACTTTTTAAGAAAAGTATATACTATCCGAAACTGGCTGATATATTTTATATAGGAATTTGATTGTTCTGACTGAAGGATAGTGAGCTAACGTTCTGATTGTAACAATGCATAATAACAAGCATCACTTATTCCTTGATTATTCCAGTCATAACCTCGCAACGTTCCTTCGTATTTCATTCCACATTTTTTCATTACATTGCCTGAATTAGGATTTCTTGGATCATGTCTTGCTTCAATTCGCTTTACATCAACTTTATCAAACAGAAAATCCATAACCGTCTTCAGTGCTTCTGATGTAATCCCTTTATGCCACCAAGCTCTTCCAATACAGTAGCCAATATGTGCTATTGACATTTTTTCTCTTATATCCACTACAGCAATATCACCAACTGGCTCCTCTCCATTTTCTTTTAATACAATAGCCCAATGATAATAATTTTCATTGGAATATCGCTCTACCCAATCGTTAATGATACTTTGGCTTACCGCTTGATTTTGGTGGGCTGGCCATGTTAAAAATTTGGTGACTTCTTGATCAGATGCCCAATTTTTATACATTGCCGCAGCGTCTTCGTTCAAATATCTTCTTAAAATCAGACGCTCTGTTTCCAGTTGCTGTGTTCCACAATGTTTCATACGTTTGTCCATCCTTTCATTCTCTTTTTTGTTATTATAATAGCAAAAAAAGACGGCAACAATTATCATCAATAATTGTCTCCATCCTTCTTAATAAACATATACCTTCAAAACTGTATACTGTCAATCCACTTCCTTCATCCTTCTCTTCTCTTCCTTCTTGGTCAAGCCCTCGATCGATTAGTAA
>CAJUOO010000097.1 GCA_910588535.1 uncultured Lachnospiraceae bacterium
GAGCTTACCGTCCGCTGCGTTTTTCACTAAGCGAGAGCGGGGTGACGGAGGACCATAGGCAGTTCGCCGGGCGGGGCCTCCCAGAAAATGATACAACAGATATTTTTAATTGCAAACAACCACTTGACTTGTTGCTAGCAGAAATAAACTACACATAAATCACAAATTACTCACACACCAGCCACAAATCCATTCCGTAAAATAAACATAAAATACAAGCTGGCTCAATATGACTGTGTGTAAAAGGATACTTTTAGAAAACTCTATTATCCTTCTTATTTTATAGAGATCAATAAAGCCAGTTCCATTTAGAAAGGAGTATAATATGAAACAAATTCAAAAAAACTACATGGTTCCTGTACTGTGCACTGCTATTCTTTTAGGAATTTCAGGATATAAGGGAAAAACAGATGTCCACAATATAACAGACAATATCTCGCAGGATATTATCTATACCGATCTGTATGAGGGCTACGCCGAAATAGAACAAGAAGAACTACAAGAAACCTGCGAACTGTACGAAACATCCAATGTCGCAGAATGTGTAGAGATCTATAACTATGATGAGTTTAAAATTAATATAGATTCTGTTGACTATGAAGCTCTCTATGAGGCAGAGCTTGAAGAATGGATAGAACATTATATAGGCAACCTGCCATATCATGGCATGTATATCCAATAAAACGTCCATTTGTGCTGCAGGTGACGCTTCTTCATTTTTAATCTTTTCTTTTTTATTTAAAATAAATTTTTTTATATTTTTTCACCTCCGTCATCCACCATACTTTCTACCGACGGATGACGGAACATTAAAATAGATTGTAAGCAGCTTTCTTAATATCTTTTTATTTTTTTGGAAGGTGTCTTCTCAAATTCTGTCGTTCTCTCTTTTATATGATACACTCTTTTATACACAGGTGCATTTTTATTATATGTATCCACCACATTTTGAAGATAATCCCGTATATTCTCTATTCCGTTCTTTTTGGCATATTCATAATCCGGGAATATTTCTGCCTCGATCACGCCGTCCTGCTCTCTTACCAAGATCTCTTGTATTAAGCGATCCTCGCCAATCTTATTTTCCAGCTCTTCTGGTGAGACATTTTCACCATTCTTTGTGATAATCAGATTCTTCTTTCTTCCTGTCAGATACACAAAACCCTCTTTATCCACATAACCCAGATCACCGGTGGCAAGCCAGCCATCATGCAGCACCTCTTTCGTCTGCTCTGGCATCTTATAATATCCCTGCATCACAGAGCTTCCACGCACCCAAAGCTCATTGTCAACCACCTTCGCCTCACAATTAGGAACGAGCTGGCCAACTGCTTCTTTATTGATATTCCAGCTAACACTTGTGCTGATAACTGGAGCACACTCTGTCATACCATAACCCTGCAAAATAGTTATTCCATACTTTGCAAACAGATCCAGATATGCAGGATTTAGATACGCGCCTCCGCTACATATGGTGTGAAGGTTATCTCCAAATACCTCTTTTTTCACAATCTGCGGCGGCAGACCCGCTGCCTCCTCCAGCTTCTTAGCCATAGTCTCAATCATCAGAGGCACCATCAGTATCATATCTGGCCGGAAAAGCTTGCAGTTCTTTGCCACCCGCATCAGCGAATCGTTGATGCAGATCACACTTCCCAGCGAGATCCCTTTTAAAATATCCATACTTAAGCAGTAGGCATGATGAATGGGAAGGACAGACAATATCACCGTTCTGGATGGAATCTTCATATCCAAGCAGGTCGCATTTTCTGCCATATTCCGGTGTGTCAACATCACACCCTTGCTCTTTCCGGTAGTGCCGGAGGTAAACATAATCGTGCAGAGCTCTTCTGGGTTCGGCTGATAGCTAAAACCAACCTTCTTTTCCAGCTTATCATTTTGCTCTGCCAATAATTCCTGAAGGGACAGGGCCTTGCTATCATGAGTTTCCTTCTGTATGGAGATCAGATGCTTAAGCTTTGGACAACGGTCTTTTGCGATCGCGGCAACGTCCTGCCTAACCTCATCTAACACCAGCACAGTGACATCTGCGCGGTCAATAAGCTCACATATCTCTTCAGCAGGAAGGGATACATCAAGCGGCACCGCCACACTGCCACTATTGACTGTACCAAGATAAGCCACCAGCCAAGAATAGGAGGTAAGCCCAATGACAGCCACATGGCTCCCCCTCTCCTTCAATGCATCAAGCACAAAGGAAAACCGCTCACTGTCCTCCTTTAGCTGCGTGTAGGATTTACTCTCAACTTGATCCTTTCCCACCTTATAGCGAACCGCATCCTCCGGCCCAAATTGTCTCTCTGTCCCCACAAGAATATCTCGAATTGTACTATATAGCATAATCTCTCCCTCTTCTTCTCACGCCTTCAATGACTCTAGATAGCTGACAGCCTCATTAACCGTACGAATATCAGCAGCCTTCTGCTGATCAATCTCCACATCGAGCTCGTCCTCAAGCTCCCCCAGCATACTCATAAAATCAAATGACGTAAACCCCAAATCTTCCATAAATCTGGAATCCCCTGTAATTTGTTCTGGACTTACCTCCACATAATTACAGATTACCGCCACTAGCTTCTCAAACATGGCCTTTCCCCCTCTCTCAATATGTATTTCTCTATATCAAATTCATAATATCACCAATTGTCAAATTAGGATTCTCAATTCCCTTAAACATAATTTTGCACAGATAATAATACAGGTATTCCAACTGCTCCTTGGATACTGCCTTAATCTGGTGCTCAAAGTTAAAATCAAGCCCATTATCCTCCGGGCGATGCATCACAGTGAGATACATTGCCTGCGTGGTCGCTCCATTTGGATACCACTTTGTTTTATAGCGAATGTCTCCAAGTTTATCCAAGCCCTTCTCCCGGAGCGTCATCGGCTGGTAGGTCAAGGACATTGGCTCATAGGTCTGCCCATTCTCATTGTGGTAAACCTCCCTGCGGTATGCAAAATAAGAAACAGGATCATAATTTGCATGGCGGAACAGCTCATTCTGCCGATCACGTATCTCACAGATTCCCTCCATAAAGGTCTTATCCTTTGGTATTATCGTGCGAAATGGAAAGGAATGAATTCGTGTGCCACCAGATTTTTTCTCAAGAAGTGTCGCCCTTCTGGCAATCGCTGTATTGATCGAAACATCATCATTTCCATTCATTTTCTGGAAATAAGTGCGAAGCCCCATCAAAAGCAGACAGACGAGGGACACATGATGATCCTCGCAAAAATCCATCAATCGCTTTGTCGGCGCGCCCTCCAGATGAAAAATATCCAAGGCAGAATCCACAGAGTCAGAGACATTGACCGCTGCCCGAAGCTCATTGTTCTTGGACCTTCTTCTCTCCTCCTCAAGCCTTGCCGGTCCATCAATTCCATTGTAGATAGGCTCTGAGCTGTCAATTAGCTTACGAAAAAATTCCTCATCTCTCTCCCTCGCCCTACAGCCCTTCTCATAGGCGAGATCCTTCTCAAGCTGCTCAATATAAGAAGCCATATCCTTCGGATATTCCACTCCCTCATAATTTGCATTACAATACAGCTCAATAATATCCTTCATAAAACAGATTAAGGACTGCGCATCCATAGTAAGATGATCCACCAAAAGATAGATGCCATTGTATCCATCTGGCATGCGGATCATAATCAGACGATTCATAGGGCCGTCCTGCCTTTTAAATGGGACCTCTGTCCATTCCTGCATCTTAGCCTCCGCCTCCTCCATGGTGGAGCCAGTAAAATCTACAAATTCAATGTCCCTCTCCTCTTTATCAACCACATATTGATACCACTCTCCATCCTTATCCTGTGCAAACCTCAGGCGCATGGAATCGCAGCGCTCATATGCTTTATAGATCGCCTTTTTCAGCTCGCCAAAATCAAGATCTGCACCAATTGTCAAGCTGGTTCCTATATTGACCACCTGCTTCTTAGGACAAAACTTCAGATAAAATATATGGAACTTCTGGGCAACCGTCAATGGATATACTGGATACCCCTTTCTTTTTTTCATCATACCTCTACCTCCGCATTATCTATACTTATATTTCTAGTACATCACTGATAAACTCATTTAGCGCACTCTCATATGCTTCCATATCCTTATAGTAGCTCTCCGCATGTGCAGCACCCTCCACAATCAACTTCCTTTTCGGCGCAGAACAGCTCTCATAGATCTCTTCACACATACAAGACGGCACAAAGGTATCCGCAGAGCCATGAATCATTAGAATTGGCACCGATGCGTTTCTAACCTCTCTCGCCGCGTTACATTCATCCATCCCATAGCCTGCCTTTTTCCGATTAATATAATCTGAGATCTCAATCACCGGAAATGCCGGAAGATGATACATATTGTGCAGCACATGAGTAAAGACCTCCTTTGGCGAAGTGAAGCCACAATCAGAGATAATTCCCTTCACCTGCCTAGGCAGCATAAGGCCGCTTGTCATCAATACTGTCGCGCCTCCCATCGAGATCCCATGCAGCAAGATCTCTATATTCTCTCCACATTCCTTGATTGCCCACTCCATCCACCGAAGTACATCTTTTCTGTCAAGACAGCCAAAACCAATATACTTGCCCTCACTCTTTCCATGTGCCCTCGCATCCGGCAGAAGCATACCATATCCTCGCTTTAGATAATAATCCGAAAGCCCGATAAAATCCTTCATTCCCTCACTGGTATACCCATGAAAACAGATAACAAGCTTTGTTCTGTCCGTCCCCGGAAAATAATTTGCACAAAGCTTAAGTCCATCCTCTGACTCACAGGATACCTCCCTGTGGTCTCTTATAAGCATCGCTTCCTTTCGCTGTCCTATCAGAGTCATATATTGATTCCAATCTGTACCTGCCATCTTTATGGTTCGCTCAACCTTGGCATTGCCCCGCATCATGGTTCTTCGATAAAAATAAGCTGCCTCCGCAAGCTGTGATGCCGTAAGCACCCCAGCGACAACGGCAAGCTTTGCAACGATATGCTTCATTTCGCCCCTCATTTCTGCGCCTTTCCAGACACTACAACAAACAATTTTATTTCCCTCTGACATACAAAACAACTTTTAAACTCTGATTGCGGGATAACATCCAGATGTTTTTCTTAAGAAAACTGTCTGTCATAGCATTACATGCGACTTATTTCTTTCTGCTATCAATCAGACTCTTAAGTTTTAATGCTTTATCAATATTGCCTTCTACCTTAAGTCTACCAGTTAAAAATGCATTGACCGGGTCCAATGTTCCCTCCGCAATCTTTCTAAGTCTCTCAGCCGTGCAGATAAACATCGCATCCCTGTCATAATACTCATATGGCTCCACATAAAGCTTGCCATCCTTCACCTCCACATAGAAGATCCCCTCAGCCTCACCGACAATATTAAACTGAAATGCCAGATGCTCTGTCACATCGCTCACATCCGCATCCATAAATACACCTTTCACCTCTGCAAAAAATTCTGAATATGTCATATTCCATTCCTCCTTTTCTTACCTCAATCATCATTTACTATTCGACCATAAGTCGAAAAACATTCAAAGATAGAATAGCACTAATTCGACCGACGGTCAATATATTTTTTCTTGCTCTTTTTCATTTATCTGTTATAATATTATAATAAAAGAAATGACACGTATGACAGTGGGTGACACAATATAGTGTGGCGGCAGCAAAATTTATTTATGCGTGCTGCCTTGACGGATTATTTATTTCAGAAAGATGGTGAACCTATTGAATCAAGCGAAGTACAATCAGATACTAGATGCGCTTCAGAGTTTGCTAGAAAACAGAGATATACAATCGATCTCTGTCAGCGAGATCGCCCATGCGGCAGGAATTGGAAAAGGAAGCATCTATTATTATTTTTCCTCCAAGGAAGCCATCGTGGAGGCATTGATCGAAAGAAATTACGAGAAGTCTTTAAAAGCCGCGCAAAATCTGGCAACTCAGACTTCCATCTCACCTTTCACGCGCATGGCGATGATTTTTCAGGCCTGTCGCAATTCTTCCTTTGAACTGTTAAGAGATAACACGAAGGTCACTGGGATCAGTGATAAGGATCGATTTTTGTTGCATCAGAAATATCTCAACCATCTGATCACCAAATTAAAACCAACACTGACAAAGATAATAGAACAGGGAATTGAAAACCACGACATATATTTTGACTATCCCTCAGCGCTTGCAGAGATTGTGCTGATTGTACTTTCTGTCAAGCTGGATAATCTGCTGGTTCCCACCACCCCGGAAGAGACAGAGAAAACTATTCTTGGACTTATCTCTCTGTTAGAAAAAGGAACCGGAAATCCTTCCGGTTCACTTAATTTTCTTATATCATGGTTTGACACTTCCCATGTGGAGGCGGATGTAAAGCAGTAGAGCATGGCATCTATGCCATCTTCTATTGCTTTGCATCATTTTCTAGCTGCTGTGCAAGGGAGATGGTCTGTGCCAAGATAGATTTGATGGAATGAATACTGTCCATATGATTTTTTGCGACTTCATTGGCATCTTTGATGGAAGTTATAATTACACTGAGATGTTTGATAATATCTTGAAGTGTTTTCTTTATCTCCTCCGCGGAGGTTCCACTGTCCTTTGCAAGCTTGCCCATCTCTGTCGCAACCACGGCAAAGCCTCTCCCTGCCTCCCCGCTTCTCGCCGCCTCAATGGAGGCATTTAACGCCAATATGTTGGAGTGTGATGCGTTGCTGCTTATCCGGTTTACCACATCGGCTGTGCCGTTTACATCTCTCTCCACCCCAAAGGTCATCTCATCCATCTTAGTCAGCATACTGTTAAGCTTCTCCATGCCTTCCACAACATCCTGAATAGAAGAGTCAATTTCTTGAACAGACTCTTGGAATTTTTCTGCTACTTTCTTATATTTCTTATCCTGTCCCAGAGAATAAGTACAGATAACACAGCCTATCACGCGCCCGTCTTCTTTGATTGGAGCTAGATTTCCCTCAAATGCTTCTCCCATCACTTCCTTTGGCAGAATATTATGCTTAGGTCTTCCTGTGCGAATCACCTCATCGTAGGCTCCACTTGGATCTTGAAAGTTCTCCCCTATCTGAAGCTTCGGCTTATCGCCCGCTGGCACAGAATACCCAAGCACCTCCCCTTTGTCATCTAGCACTACTAGATACACTGGCCTATCATATAGCAGCCTTATCACCGGCAGGCTATCTACTACTTTCTGTAATGTCTCATTCATAAAAACAACATTCTCCCTCCATATAATTTATCTATATTTTATCAGATTTCTTATTGTTTTGTCCACTAAAATTCAGAACAAAAACTGTATATAAATATAGGGTTTTTGAGAATTACAGACAATTCTGGGTTTTGAATTTAGCGGTTTGATAATTATAATTTCTTGTAAATGTTATTCTTTATCTGTTGTATCATTTTTGAGGAAAGGTCCGCCCGGTGAACTGCCTGTGGTCCTCCGTCACCCCGCTCCCGCTTAGTGAAAA
>CAJUOO010000098.1 GCA_910588535.1 uncultured Lachnospiraceae bacterium
AAACGTAACGGATACTAAGCTCGTGAACTACCTCGCTAAGTACCAACGTTTTTCACTAAGCGGGAGCGGGGTGACGGAGGATTACAGGCAGTTCGCCGGGCGGATCTTCTCCGAAAATGATACAACAGAAAATATAAACTTTACAAGAAGGTATTAGTTAGGGTAAAAAGAAGTATTTTGTAGAAAAGAAAGCTCTATGAATGTGAAGTATTCGCATCCATAGAGTTTTTGTTTTCGCGAGCAACGAGTCAGGTGATTATTTGCAATTATGTGGTGATTGCAGCAAGAGCCAAATACGCTGCCCTTGTAGCATTGCAAGCTTGATGTCCGCTGTTTGTAGCGGGGGATTGACTAAGCTTTTTCAGATTTTCTAAGAAGAAGGAAGCCAATGACAAATAGCAGTGCGAGAGCAAGTATTCCATAGGTGGAGGTTCCAAATAGAAATGCGCATATTGCCACGATAAGTGGACCGAAGAAGTCAGCAAATTTTCCAAATATGTCGAAAAATCCAAAATATTCGCTCGCCTCTTCTTTTGGGATCAATTTCCCATAATATGCCCGCGAGAGGGATTGGATACCACCTTGACACATGCCGACTGCGATGGCGAGCACCCAAAATTCCCATGCCTTATCAAGCTGATAGCCAAAAAGGCAGATGCCGATGTAACATAGAATAAAAAATCGTATCAACTTGAGTGAGCCATATTTTTGTGCAAGCTTTCCACTTAGGATGGCACATGGAAAGGCAACAATCTGTGTTACTAAAAGAGCTAATATCATTGAGGTGCTGTCAATGCCCACCTCTCCTCCATAGGTTGTGGAGAGGGAAATAATAGTGTAGACGCCGTCAATATAGCAGAAATAGCCAATAATAAAGAAAAGTATTTTTTTCTCTGATTTTAGTTTTTGAAACGTTGTGCCAAGTCGTTTAAATACATGGGTGAATGTGTGGTCACTGCGCTCCAGATAGTAGGTTTGTTTGACATTTTTTAGAAGGGGAACAGTCATGCCTACCCACCAGACGGCTGTGATCAGAAAGGAGCTCTGTGTTGCCTGTGTGGTTGACAATCCAAACGGGCAGGTAAAGATAAGGATAATTCCTGCGACAAAGGGGAGACAGCTTCCAATATAACCCCATGCAAAGCCATGGGAGGATACCATATCCATACGGTCGTCCGTGGTGACATCTGTGATCATGGAATCATAGAACACATTGCAGGCACTGTAGGATAGTCTGGCAATTACGAACACTATTAAAAATACCAGCCAGTGCTCTGTAAAGGAAAGCACAAGAAGTGCCATAATGGAGATGCAGAGGGATGTGGAAAAAATAGGTTTCTTCATTCCTCTATAATCAGCGATGGCTCCCAGTATTGGAGAGAGAATCGCTAGAATCAGGACAGAGATGGCTGTGACACTCGCCCAGAGACCGGAAGTTCTTGCCTCTGTGATGCCGGCTCCGGCTGCCAAGGATTGGAAAAAAATGGGGATGGTGGTGGAGATTAGCATGGCAAATGCGGAATTTCCCACATCATATAAAATCCAGCTAATTTCTGTTTTGTTGAGCTTTTCTTTCATGTGTTTCATCATTCCTTTCTTCGAACATATTCTAACTTAGTAGCTTTCTTATTTAGTATACCGGAAAGATAGTAGTTTGACTATCAAAATTTTAGAAAATACAGGTAAAATTTCCAAAAAGTGATACATAGATGAAGGATTTTGTGTTATACTAAAAAATGTAGTAAATAAAAGAGGAAAAGAGGACAAGTATGGAGATTTCAAAAATACCAGAGTATGAGCTGATAGAGCATCGTGCGCTCTCAGATATTCAGGCGGAAGGATATCTGCTCAAACACAAGAAAACTGGGGCTAGAGTAGTGGCCATCGAGACAGAGGATGAGAATAAGGTATTTAATATCGGCTTCCGCACCCCAGCGCCGAACAGTACAGGGGTTCCGCATATTATTGAGCATAGTGTGTTGTGTGGGTCAGATAAGTTTCCTATCAAGGATCCATTTATAGAGCTGCTCAAAGGTTCCTTAAATACCTTTTTAAATGCGATGACCTACCCAGACCGGACACTCTATCCGGTGGCAAGCTGCAATGATACTGATTTTCAGAATCTGATGGATGTCTATCTGGATGCTGTTTTACATCCGAATATTTATAAGCATAAGGAAATCTTTATGCAGGAGGGATGGAGCTATCATCTGGAGGAGGAAGACGGAGAGCTTACTTATAATGGTGTTGTTTACAATGAGATGAAGGGAGCCTTCTCTTTGCCGGAGGGAGTGCTGGACAGAGAGACTACGGCTGCTCTGTTCCCAGATACCAGTTACAGCAATGAGTCAGGGGGGAACCCAGAGAACATACCAGAGCTTTCTTATGAAGCCTTTTTGGATTTTCACAGGCGATATTATCATCCGTCTAACAGTTATATCTATCTCTATGGAGATATGGATATGGCAGAGAAGCTTGCCTTTATCGACAGAGAGTATCTGAGACATTATGATTACTATGAGATTGATTCTAGAATTTTGGAGCAGAAACCTTTTGATAAAGTCAAGAGAGTGTGTAAAAGTTATTCCATCACAGATGCGGAGAGCTTGAAGGAGAATACCTATCTCTCCTATAGTATATCGATTGGGGATGGGCTTGACAGGGACAAAAATCTTGCTTTTGAGATTTTGGAGTATGTGTTGGTGTCTTCTCCCGGCGCACCATTAAAGCAGGCATTGTTAGATGCAGGCATTGGAAAGGATGTCTATGGCGGTGTTGACACAGAGCTAAGGAATGGTATATTTGCCATAGTGGCAAAACATTCTGAAAAGGAGAAGGAAGAAGAATTTGTAAAAATAATAATGGATACTGTGAGAAAGCTTGTCGAGGAAGGCATAGACAAGGAAGCTCTGGAATCTGCGATTAATTATCTGGAATTTCAGTACAGAGAGGCAGATTTTGGCAGGTATCCAAAGGGGCTGATGCTGGGACTTCAGGTATATCAGAGTTGGATCTATGATGATACAAAGCCATTTATTAATCTTGAGATGAATCAATGTTTTGTGGAGATGAAGGAGAGGCTTCAGACCAGCTATTTTGAGGATATGTTGAGAAGTTGTGTTCTTGAGAATACTCATGCTGCTATTATTATTATTGAGCCTGAGAAAGGTCTTACGGATAAGCGTGAGGAGGAGTTAAAAAAGAAGCTTCAGGCTTATAAGGAGAGTCTTTCTTTGGAAGAGAAGCAGAAGCTTGTGGAGGAGACAAAGAATCTGGCACTATATAAAGAGACCCCTTCTTCGCAGGAGGATTTGAAAAAGATTCCAATGCTTAAGAGGACAGATATTAAAAAAGAGGCATCTCCTTTTATTCTTGAGGAGCGTGAGTCATCTGGGACAAAGGTATTGTTTCACCCTATTTTTACAAATGGGATAGGTTATCTGAATCTGGTATTTTGTGCAGATGATCTGCCAAATGAGCTTTTGCCGTATTTTAGTCTGTTAAAGAGTGTGCTTGGTTATGTGGATACCACACATTATAGTTATGAAAAGCTGTTTCAGGAGATCAATCGCCAGACCGGTGGTATTGACAGTTCTGCAGTGATCTACGGTGACAGTGATGCGAAGAAAACAGGAGGAAAATTGACATTCCAGATTGCTGCAAAGGCGTTATATGAGAAGCAGCCGTTTGCTTTTCAGATGATAAGGGAGATTCTTATGGAGTCAAGCTTTGCAGATGACAAGCGCATGAAGGAGATTATTGCGCAGTTAAAATCACGCTTGCAGATGAACCTTACTTCATCGGGGCATGTAGCAGCGATTACCAGAGGGCTGTCATATATTTCCTATGAGAAATATTATTCAGATCAGATCAGTGGAATAGCATTTTATAAATTTATCGAGGAGCTGGATAAGAATTATGAGCAGCACAAGGAGGTGTGCAAGGAAAATCTGAAGAAGGTGATGGCTCAGATTTTCTGTGCTAGAAATATGCTGGTAAGCTATACCTCAGAGGAAAAGGGCTATGAACAGATACCAGATCAGATCGAGAAGTTGAAAAAAGAGTTGTATCCCGATACGCCTGTTAGAGAGAAAGTACTTCCGGTTCTTCAGAAGAAAAAAGAGGGATTTATGACCTCCTCCCAAGTGCAGTATGTGGCGAGAACAGGAAATTACAGTGATGCAGGCTTTGCCTACAATGGTTGTTTAAAGATATTGTCCGTGATAATGAACTATGAATATCTATGGACCAATATTAGAGTGAAGGGTGGAGCATATGGATGTATGAGCGGATTTTTCCGAAATGGAGACAGCTATTTTGTGTCTTACCGTGATCCAAATCTGGAAAAAACAAATGAAGTATTTGAGGGAATCCCAGAATTTGTGGAAAACTTTACCGTGGAAGATCGGGATATGGATAAATATATTATCGGCACCATCAGTGATCTCGATCTGCCGCTGACACCAAAGAATAAAGCAGTCCGTGCATTGACCGCCTATTTGACTGGGCTGACCTATGAGAAGATGCAGAAGGAGAGAGATGAGATTCTTGGTGCATCACAGGAGAGCATCCGTGCACTCGCTCCTATGCTTCGCGCAGTGATAGATAATGATATCGTATGTGCGCTGGGCAATGCTGGTAAGATAGGAAAATCAGAATTGTTTACAGAGAAAGAAAATCTGTTTGAAGGAAAAGAAGAGACAGAAGAGTAATGATTCTGTGATGTGATAAAAAGGAGCTATCAGGAAATAGCCATTTTTGCCCCTGATATGTTAAGAAAAAACAGTTCTTTAGAAATTCAGGCTTTTTCAAGGCTATGGATTTTTACTGGACTGTTTTTTCTTGCACTATCTGTTTTAGGGCGCAGAATCCATTTGATTACCAGAGTATATTTAGGTGTGAATATGAATAATGATCAACGGCGAGAAATTATTGATATAAGTAATAGAAGGGGAATACCCTATGTTGGGGTTGTTAGGAATAACGAAAGATATTAAATGATGGACTTGATTTAAGTGGGGAATAATCTTCTTCCCCACTTGATTTGATAAATATAATAGTTGTCACTTTCTTAAAAGTAACATATGAATGTATTTTTATTCTGGTTGCAATAATGAGGGCTTCTCGGAAGGAGAATTGTCCTCTGTGTTCTCCTCCTCAGGTAGTCTGCGTATATGCACACGTTTAATTCGATTTTTATCCAGTGATTTCACACAGAAACAAAAGTGATCTGCTGAGAGAATATCATTCTCCTTGGGCAGTCTATCGAGATTTTCCATAATAAAGCCTCCAAGGGAGTCATATTCCTCAGAGGAAAGATCACTTTCCAGCAGATCATTGAGATCGTTAAGCTTAATCTGGCCATCTACCTCGTATTCATTGTCTGAGAGAACTTTAAAGATCTCTTCCTCATCTGCATCGTATTCATCGCGGATCTCTCCGACAATCTCCTCCAACAGATCTTCAAGGGTGATAAGTCCAGCTGTGGCGCCATACTCATCAAGTACGATCACAATATTTACAGCGGTTTTTCTCATCTCCAGCATAAGCTCAGACAGGCGCTTGGATTCATAGGTATAATATGCTTCTCTGAGATAATCCCGAATGTGGAATGTAGTATCCTTTTTATAAAGGAGGATATCTTTCATATTAATTATTCCAATTACATTGTCGCTGGTGTCTTCATAGACAGGCAGCCTTGTAAAACGGTATTCCTCAAAGATGGTAAGTAGTTCTTGATAGCTGCAATCCACAGATACAGAAGTCATGTCAATGCGGGGAACCATCACATCTTTTGCGCGGGTGTCACCGAAATCAAATACATTATTAATAATTCGGTGCTCTTCACTCTCGATAATTCCCTCCTCATGTCCAACCTCCACGATTGTGCGCAGCTCTGTCTCTGTGATGGTGGCAACCTTTCCATTTGGATTGACACGCATTAGCTTTAGCACACCCAAAGCAAGCTGATTAACAATATAGATAACGGGAGTTAAAACAACCATAAGTACATAGATAATTCCTGCGACGTTCAGAGATATCTTTTCAGCATGTAAAGTGGCGAGGGTTTTGGGCGTGATCTCTCCAAAGATCAAGACTAATAGGGTAATAATACCAGTTGCGACACCTGCTCCTGTATTTCCCAGCAGGTCGATAGCGAGTACCGTTGCTATGGAAGAGGAGGAGATATTTACAATATTATTACCAATTAAAATAGCACTGAGCATCTTGCCGGAATCCTCAATTACTTTTCCGAGCGTCATTGCTTTTTTGTTGCCTTCCTCGATCATGGAACGAATCCGAATTCGGTTTACGGTGGTCAACGCTGTCTCTGAACAAGAAAAGAAAGCAGATAAGAAAAGAAGAAACAATAAAACTAAAAAACGTATGGCGACACTGGGGTCCAAAAAAAATCACTCCTTGTAAAATGTGTATTAAATACTATGATATTACACTTAGTGGAGCAGATTGTCAAGAGATATTTCAGTATCTGTTTCTTTCTTCGGCATGAAAGTTTGGTTAGAGCTGATTGAGATTGGTATCTTCACTGTTGTGGTAGAGGTCATTTGGCATAGTTATATTCCTGTCACATATATATAAATTAAGTGAGGGATAGTTTTCAAAGGAAGGGGTATTATGGAGAGAGTAATTCGTGTGGCGAAGGTTATGATTTTGGAGGCGGCGATTAGTCTTGCAGCTTTGTGCTTGTTTGCATTGGTGTTGATGAAGGTTCAGCCAGAAGAGAGTACGATTCGAACGGGAATAAAATTTGTGTATGTGGTGACAAATCTGGTGGGTGGATTTTTAATTGGCAAGGTGATGCACCAGAGAAAGTTTTTGTGGGGAGTTTTGACAGGTGTGATGTATTTTGCGGTGGTGTCGGTGGTGTCCTTTATAGTGCACCAAGGGTTTTATCAGGATGTGCAAAATGCGGTAGTGACTTGCCTGTTGTGTATTGTCGGTGGAATGATAGGAGGGATGATAAGCTAAAAACTTCGTAGAAAAAGTGCTTCCATATTTCGCAAGGATATGCTATAATAGAAAAACGTGTAACATAAGCTTAGATCATGCGAGGAGGATAGAAAAATGAAGCATATCAAGACTCTTAGTACAGGTACATTAAAGGAGACAGTAAAGAAGGGCGGCTGCGGTGAGTGTCAGACTTCTTGCCAGTCTGCATGCAAGACATCTTGTACAGTGGGAAATCAGAGCTGCGAGAATAATAAGTAGTGCTATCACAAGGATCGGATTTGTTGAGCACTAAAGTGTGAGAATGGAGCGTGCTTGAAAGCAATTTTTGTTTCGAGCACGCTCTAGAGCGTGTTTTTCACTTTGCAGAATGGACAAATAGTGTCAGCAATGGCAGCTTTACTGTCCCGCCATAGGCGAAGGGGCTGTTGCATTAAGAAAAACCTATACAAGATATTATAACATCTTGTAAATTT
>CAJUOO010000099.1 GCA_910588535.1 uncultured Lachnospiraceae bacterium
CTAAAGCGATCTGAGCATCATATTCAAACAATCTGATTGTCATCCGCCCATCCGGAAGGCTACTTTCACATTCCAGATGGTATTTTTTCTTTTTCCTCCCATAGATTACAAAATTAGTGTCTGTTATTCTTTCCTTGTCTGCCACATCCTGTTGGCCAATAAAATGTTCATTAGGATGAAACTCAATCTTTTCATTCCCTGTATAGTCTTCCTTGAAAATCTCATTGATTACCGGGATGATCATTTGTCGGCAATCATTTAAGATTGTACGGAATGCCCCATCATATATATTTCCCATAAACAATCCTCCGTATTTCTTATTACTATCATATCATTTTCGCATTGCATACACAACTACATTTAAAATACAATTTACATTTTTACTTCTAAGTGAACATTACTGACTGTGCTTACAATATTACTAAATGCGCAATAGAAATCTTAACTTCCAAGTCTCCTGCCCTTTCATTCACTGCTTCAAAATTACCCACTGATATAGTAACATATCAATCGCACTTATAGATATGTTTTATCCTATTCATTGCCGCCCATTTCCTATCCATAATCTGAATAAATCGGAGATACGATACACAAAGATTTTGTCATTTTGTGTAAAACTTGTTCAAACGTCTCTAGCAAATGTGAGATGGTTGAATACGTTTATTCCAAATTTATGCATAATAAGCACTTTATTCGACACAATATACCACAAAATAAAGTGCTTATTTCCCCAAAAACCTACTCCTTTCTACCTCGGCAGACTATTTTCGACACAAATCGACCCATACCCTGTCAGTGGATTTGGATATTCATCAAAGCCGGGCAGATGTTTTGCACCACGTATTAAAAATGCCTTCACCTTCTCCCCGTACAGATAGGGATCAATTCCTCTCACAATACCATATTCCATTAAAAGCGCTGCTGCTCCCGTTACAAACGGTGCTGCAAAGGATGTGCCCGTGCGTGCAGTATAACCCCCATAGGGCGCAGGTGCCATAATTCCAGCGCCGGGTGCCACAAGCTCAGGCTTTACCATAGGCACCACCCTAGTATACCCTCTGCCTGAAAAATTGCTAAAAGAATTTAGCTTAGAATCATACGCTCCCACCGAGATCACCTTTGCCGCCGTGGAAGGTATCGTCAATGTTGTGTCTGGGGTTGGAAAAGAAAAATTAGTTCCCCCATTTAGTGCTCCCGATGATGGCATCCAGAAATGATACTCTCCCTCCACAATGCGCCCTGCCAGAAGTCGTATCGTGTAGATCCCGCTATTTAGATAAGAAGCTTGTGCTGTGGGAATAATATCCAGATAGATCTCCTGCGCTCTTGTATAAGGTGCAGGCTCTCCATAGTATAACAGAAATTGTGTATGTCCAATCTGAAATCGCTGTGTTCCCAGCCTCTGCTCAAAAGGGCCTACTCGCTCCCCAGAAGGACTGATTAGTTCCAAAAGGATCTCATCTACATAATACTTCCAAAATTGAATATTAAGCTGGCTCTCATACGCAGACACCGTGAACTCAATTAATTTACTCTCTCCTGTCTGTATCTTTCCTGATGTATGCCCCTGCGCTGCCCCCTCATTTCCCGTTCCGGTGACAATCACATTTCGTCCCATATCGGATGCTATATTTAAAAAGCTCTCCAAAAGAGCCGTCCCATCATGAGAACCATAAGTATTTCCAATGCTGATATTAACAGCGAGTGGCATATTTCTCTCAGAGGCAAATTTCACCACATAATCCGCTGCCTGCATAAGCTCGGTTGTTCTTGGAAATCCTCTGTCCCTCGCCCTGCCAAGCTTTACAATAATAAGTGCGCTCTCAGGAGCCACTCCCCGGTATCGCCTCCCTGACGCCCGCCCATTGCCTGCTGCAATGCCAGCGACCGCTGTTCCATGTCCACTTTCGTCCGTCACAGGGACAAGCCGCAGCCCCTCCTGCCTTCCACTTCGCAGAGCCTCATTGATCTGCTCCTGTGTAAACTCCACTCCCATCTGGTACCCCTCTGGCGGGCTTTGATTCTCAGAAGGAGTTAATGTCTGATCCCAGATACGTAAAATTCTTGTTGTTCCATCCTCCTTCTGAAAATCAGGGTGAAAGTAATCAATGCCAGAATCCAAAACCGCCACCAGACAACCATTCCCAAGAAGGCCAAGACTATTATTCCCCGGCTCTGCTGCTGCCTGCACCGAAGTAATACAAGCTGCTCTTCTCCCCTCGTCCAACTCAAAAAAAAGGCTCTTAGGTTTCTCAATATAGGCAATCTCAGGAATTTTAGAAAGCAGGTCGAGCTGCTCCTTGCTAACTGTAAAAATAGCATATCCGCCAAGCAGCTCGACCTGTTTTTGAAATAACCCCTCGTATTGTTTAAGATTTCCACTGAATCTTACAATAACCTCCCACTCAGAGGAATCCTCCAAAACTCCCACCCCAAGCTCCAAAGATCGCTCTCTCTCCTCCTTTGTCGCCTGAAGAGAAAGATTTAGAAGATTCTCCCTTTTTTGACTATCCATACTATCTGCCATCCCCGTTCTCTTTCTATATCTTATTCCCAAGATCAGATACCTATACCTATGGCAGATTGTATAATCTTTTAATTACAATATAATAGGAAACACCAGATAATCCTGACGTTTCCTATCATTTCATTATATCAAACTTCAATGTGATAGATTGAAAAACTATAACTTTTTGTAGGATGAGTGTTCTTTTATCATTTTTGGGAGAGGTCCGTATAACCAGTCCGCTGTTTCCTCCGTCACCCCGCTCCCGCTTAGTGAAAAACGTAACGGATACTAAGCTCGTGAAAAACCTCGCTAAGTACCAACGTTTTTCAATAGGTTCCTTGAGGAAAACAGCGGACTGGTTATACTACTTTATCGAATGTTTCAGATACGCTGTGATTCTTCCTATACTTGCAGTTCTATGTCCATTTTTATTTTCGCGATCAACGAACCAAGTGACTGCTTACAGTCATATAATGACTACCATAAGGGTCAAAAACCCCACTGCAAGCGCTCAACTTAACCTCATTTGTAAATTTACACAATTATAGCTATCAAAAGATACATTGCTGGTTTCATTTCTTCTACAATTAATGTAAGTAGAATTATGAGCAGGAAGTAAGCTTAATACTATGAAAAACTATCTGCTCTTTAATTCATGGGTCAAGTTAAGTGTAAGCAACAGAGTTTTTGACTTTGCTTGTATTCATAGATCATCAAACTCTTTTAATGGAAACAACAAAAACAATTTATCAATCTAATACAAGCAGAATGACAGCGTATTTTGTCTAACTGATAAAAACAGTCCGGTGAACTGCCTGTGGTTCTCAAGGAACCTATTGAAAAACGCCGGCGGTTAGCGAGGTAGTTTCGAGCTTACCGTCCGCTGCGTTTTTCACTAAGCGGGAGCGGGGTGACGGAGAACCACAGGCAGTTCGCCGGACGGACCTTTCCAGAAAATGATACAACAAATCTAAAAAACAGATAAAATATATAATTTACAAGAAGTTATACATACAAAGTATTTTCTAACACATCACACTTAAGCCAAAAAACTATACTGTGACATATAGAGATTATAATACTCTCCCTTCTGTTCCATCAGCTCATCGTGATTGCCCCGCTCCATAATCTTTCCTTTATCAATATACATAATACAATCTGCTGACTGAATGGTTGACAATCTGTGTGCGATAATAAAGGATGTTCTGCCCTCCAAAAGCTTCTTGAGTCCTCTTTGCAGCACAATTTCCGTCTCAGTATCAATGCTTGACGTCGCCTCATCCAAGATCAATATCTTCGGATCTGCCAACAGCGCCCGCGCGAAGGAAATAAGCTGTCTCTGCCCCGCTGACAGTCGGCTTCCCCTCTCATTGACCTGTGTCTGATACCCATTTTCCATCTGCATAATAAACTCATGCGCACACACAGTTTTCGCCGCACGCACTACATCCTCATCTGATGCCTCCATATTTCCGTAGCGAATATTGTCCATAATCGTGCCAGAGAATATAAAGCTGTCCTGTAGCATCACACCCATCTGCGTGCGAAGTGATCGGATCGTCACCTTGCTGATATCAATGCCATCTATCAATATCGCACCAGAATCGAGGTTATAAAAACGGCTCAACAGATTAATAATTGTAGTCTTTCCCGCTCCAGTCGGACCTACGATGGCGTAGGACTCTCCCTGTGCCGCCTTAAAGCTTACATGATCCAACCGCTTAATGCCATCCTCATAGCTAAATTCTACATCGCGAAATTCTACATTTCCCTTGATCGGAGGCATGGCAACAGCATCTTCGGCATCCTTCACATTGACCGGCTCATCTATTGTCTCAAAAATTCTCTCAAGATATGAGATGGAAGTCAACATGGAATTATAAAAGCTCGCCAACGTCGTGATAGGTGTCCAGAACCGGTTAATATATCCAGTAAATGCCACGAGAATACCGGCCGTGATCGCCTGATTTCCGCCAAATATCATATTTACACCAACCACATACACAAAGGAGGTCGTCACCACCGAGATTGTATCCACAATCGGCGACAACATCATATTATATTTTACTGCATTAAGCCACGCACTTCTGTACTCTCCACTTAGACGGTTAAAAATCCCCTGATTTGTCTGCTCCCGCACAAAGGACTGCGTCACACGTATGCCGTTAAGACTCTCTGCAATATAAGCATTAAGATTGGACTGCTTATTGCTCTCAATCTGCCATGCACGGCGCTGCTTCCTCTTCACTGTCCAGATAAGAACTGCCAGCACTGGGATACCACACAGACAGACCAGCGTCAACCTCACATCCATGCTAAGCATAAACAGCACGATAAATATCAAGCTACAACAATCTGTTATCGTGTTCACAATACCATTGGATAATAGATCACTGAGGTTATTGACATAATTCACCACACGCACCTGAATCTTTCCGTGGGGCCTGTCATCATAATAAGAAAATGGCAGCTCCTGAAGATGTACAAAAAGCTCTTTTCTAAGCGCATGAATCACATTCTGCCCCACCTGATTGGTAAGCGTCACCTTCGCCTTCAAAATCAAACAGATAACCACAGTAAGAAACAGCATCAAAAATGATGTCCGCACAATTGCGCCAATGTCCCCCGCTGGAATATAAAAATCCATTATATTCCTCAAAAACCGTGGAAACAACATAGACAGCGCACTGGATGTCAGCATCAGGACAATAGCGAGAATCATCTTATTTTTATGTGGACCGACATAATGCGCCAGACGCTTAAGCTGACTGATATTAAAACCACTCTCTAATGTCTCATCAATATCATATCTATTTCTTGCCATATTCCCTACCTCGCTTCTGCCTGCGCATATACTCTTTAAATGCAGGGCTTTTCTTCAGCTTGTCAAATTCACCGTACTGATGGGTAAACACGGTCTCATAGTAGCCATGCTTCTTTAAAAGCTCATCATGCGTCCCCTGCTCCACAATTTTTCCATCATTTAAAACCAGAATTAGGTCCGCATCCTTAATAGAAGAAATTCGGTGTGCAATAATAAACACTGTTTTTTTCTTTGGAAGATTAGCAAGTGCCTCCTGAATCTTTGTCTCTGTCTCCATATCCACTGCGGAGGTCGTGTCATCCAGAATTATAATGGCAGGATCTGTGATCAGTGCCCTAGCAAGCGAGATTCTCTGCTTCTGCCCGCCAGAAAGTCCCATACCTCTCTCTCCCACAATCGTGTCATAGCCATCCGGCGTATCCAGAATAAAATCCTCCGCATTCGCGACCTGAGCTGCCCATTTTACCTCGTCTATACTGCAATCTGGCCTTCCATAAGCGATATTTCCCTCGATCGTGTCCGAGAATAAAAATACATCCTGCATCGCCATCCCGATATTCTGTCTAAGAGAATACAGATCCATATCCTTCACATCTGTATCGTCCACCCTGACCGTGCCCCCTGTCGTATCATAAAAACGGCAGAGAAGGTTCATAAGTGTCGACTTGCCTGCGCCAGTAGCACCAATAATTCCAACTGTCTGCCCCGGCTTCACCGTAAAGCTGACATCTTGCAAAATATCCTCATCATCTGCCATATAAGACACATGATCAAAAACCACACCTCCCTGAAGTTTTTTCACCACAGGATGTGCAGGCTCCCTGATCTCCGGCTCATGGCTGATGGTAGAATATATCTTCTCAATCGAAGTTAAAAAACGCTGCAAATCATTAAACAGCCATCCCATCTGGCGAAGCGGATTAGTAAGCATCCACAGATAACCATTAATTGTCACCATATCGCCCAGAGACATCTCTCCTCGAACTACCATAATGCCTCCGCCAAGCATCAGAACAAACATAAGAAAATTTGACAAAAATTCAAATATTGGTATGTACCTAGAAAAAACTGCCGTCGTCTCTAGCTGCGCATCACGAAAGTTGTCATTCTCTACATCAAACTTTTCGATCTCAAAATCTTCCTTTGCAAATGCCTTGACCACTCGATTTCCACTGATATTTTCCTGCGCAAATGCATTGAGGCTGGAAAACATCTGCCGATTCTTCCAAAAGGCTGGTCGTAAATTTTTAATCTGAAAATACGTCGTGGCAGCAGTAAAAGGCAAGACCAGTATCATAATACATGCCATCTTTACATTTACGGTAAACATCATTACCAGTGCAAAAAAGAAAACCAAAAACGCTTCCAGACATGAATACATTACATGCGAGACAAAATGTCTTACCGCATCCATATCACCTGTCTGTCTGGACATCAGATCACCTGTGCGGTTTTTATTATAAAAATTAAAATCCTGCAACAGCAATCTCTTATATACCTCATCACGCAGCGAGTACAAAGTCCCCTGCGATGCCGTCTCCATACAAAACAGCATAAACAAGCGAAGCGCACTGCGAAGCACGGTGGAGGCCAACAAAAAAAGTATAAGCTGCGGCAGAATCGCCCTGTTTCCTCCCTCAACAACCTCCTCAATAATTCTTCCCGAAATCTGCGGCTTAATCACAGCCAGAGCAGACGCCACCGGAATAATTAAAAATCCGGTAAGCAGATATTTCCTGTACCTTTTCATAAAAGGATAAAACCATTTAAAGGCTTCCATATGAACTCCTTTCCATGCGATCACGCATATCCATCAGGAACATCTCCATTATGTACCTACAAGGCAGTATAGCGAAAACCGTCGAAAATAGAAATGTAGTTTTCGGCTTTTTTAATGGATATTATTATAAAAATTTCTATGTTTTTACTGGTTTTTTAAATTAAATATATAACTTTACAGATTTTTTTACCTATACAACTAGCTTACTTTTAAAGTGTAATTTCTTGTTATTGTGATATTTTGTTTGCTGTATCATTTTCTGGAGGTTCCGTCCGGCGAACTGCCTGTGGTCCTCCGTCACCCCGCTCCCGCTTAGTGAAAA
>CAJUOO010000100.1 GCA_910588535.1 uncultured Lachnospiraceae bacterium
AGCATCTGCCTTACAAGCAGAGGGTCATAGGTTCGAGCCCTATAGGTCCCATTATGCCGGCGTGGCGGAACAGGCAGACGCACAGGACTTAAAATCCTGCGGGACTAATCTCCCGTACCGGTTCGATTCCGGTCGCCGGCATGAAAAAAAGATAAAAAACTTGACAAGTAATAGTAACTGAGATATAATATGGTTGCTTGATTTGGTAAATGAATATATATGTGCGTGTAGCTCAGCTGGATAGAGCACTTGGCTACGGACCAAGGTGTCGGGAGTTCGAATCTTCTCACGCACGTTTACTGGAAGATATCTTGTGATATCTTCTTTTTTTATAGAAATTTAATGTTTCGTTTCTGGACATACTAATCTGGCACATGCTATACTGAAAACAGGCAATTCACAGCGATGGAGGTGAGCGAATGACAAAGGAAGAGTTCTTGGAGCAGCTTGAGGATGCGTTGGTTGGTGAGGTTCCAAATTCTGTGATATATGATAATAAGCGCTATTATGAGAGGTATTTTTTTAGTGAGATGAAGCAAGGCAGAACAGAACAGGAGATATTGATAGAGCTTGGCAGTCCAAGGTTGATTGCACGCACAATTATAGATATGCAGGGAGATGCCAAACAGCAGTACAGAGAGAGCGTGTATTATAAAGATGATATTCGAGAAGAATTTGAAAACCGAAAGCCTCATCTTGGCATACTGGATCTGACCACATGGTATGGCAGGCTATTTGCTTGGGTTGGAGGAATTATGTCACTGGTGCTTCTTATCTGGCTGATATCGGGAATTGTATCACTTGCCATTCAGATAGCCATTCCGGCAATCATGATCTTTGCGATCTACAGTCTGATAAAAACAATCACAAAAAAATAAAAATAAGATAAAAATATCAGCGTCAGCAATATTTGCTGGCGCTGATGAGGGGAGTATAAATAATTAATAAGGGGTATAACGTGAAAAGAAATATTGAAGGGTTATTTCTTTTCATGCGATATTATAATATAAAGTGTCGAAAAATGCAATATCTTGTTCATAAAATTTTTATATTTTTTTACCATGTGGTTCTTTTTATGCAATAACGATAGTATTGTCAGTATATGATTATACGAAAAGCCCATACTTTAGATGAGAATAAGATGGTAGTCGTTGTGATTTGCACTTGTTAAAATTTTTTATAGATGTGGTGAATAAATTCAGAGGAAGAAGAGATAATAACATTTGTAGATACAAGAAGATGGTAGCTACAGAATGTAACTAGAAAACAGCATTTATGAAAAATTTTTCAGGAGGAGTTATCATGGCTAAGAACATGGAACAGAACAATTATCAGAACAATTCCCAGAACAATTCTCAGAATAAGGCTCAGAACGGCTACCAGAACAATTCTAAGAACGATTATCAGAACAGCACAAATAGCACAAACAGTACTAATAATGCAAATAATGCTGAGAGAAACAGCGCAAGCAACAACAGCAAGAACTGCGATAGATAAGCGTGTAGGCTGTCTGAATGAAGTAAGGTACCGGATCCATATATGGATCCGGTACTTTCTTCATACATAAGGAATATACTGTGGTGAGAGGGTGTAAAAGGAGTGTTTTGCCATGATGGAGGTTATTACAGTAGAAGAAGCATTGCCTCTTGAGAAGCAGGATAATGTTTTGATTATGGATTTGCGTCCGCCAGAGAGCTATCAGCAGTTTCATATAGAAAAAGCGATACCCTATTCTCTCGATAAAATTGAGAATGGAGACTATTGTCTGCCTGAGGAGTATTGCATTGTTCTTTATTGTGAAAAGGGCGGTTTAAGCTTGATAGGAGCCAGATTGCTTGACAAAGAAGGATTTTGTGTAAAGTCAGTAGTTGGCGGGATGCAGGCATATCGTTCATATAGGAAGAAGAATGGATTGACATAGAGAGCATTGGTATATAAGATAGATATGGGTAATGTGAAAGATAGAAAAATTTATGAGAAATACAGAAGGAGGATATGAAGTTGAAAATACTGTTTGCGTCTGATATTCACGGTTCAGCTTATTATTGCAGAAAATTGCTTGATGTTTATAAAGAGAGAGGTGCAGAGCGTCTGATTTTGCTGGGGGATCTGCTCTATCATGGACCCAGAAATGATCTTCCGAGGGAATATGAACCAAAGAAGGTGATTGAGCTGTTGAATGAACAGAAGGAAGAAATCTGCGCTGTGAGGGGAAATTGTGATGCAGAGGTAGATCAGATGGTTTTAAATTTTCCTGTTATGGCGGATTATATGCTCCTTCTGGATGCTCAGGTGACTTTTTTTGCCACACATGGACATCTGTATCATGAGGGGAATTTGCCGCCACTTAAGAATAAAGATGTATTGATTTATGGGCATACTCATGTATTCGGCGCACAGGAGAAAGAGAATTATTTTCTTTTGAACCCCGGTTCGGTATCTCTACCCAAAGGGGGAAATCCTCCAACTTATGGGTTCTACGAAGAGGGCGAGTTTACTATATGGGATTTTGATGGCAATCGGATGGCAGGGCTTATATTGAGATAGGAGCAAACACATATGAAAACAGTAGAATTGATCGCGCCATGCCACTTTGGAATGGAGGCCGTGTTAAAGAGGGAAATTATCGATCTGGGATATGAGATAAGCAAGGTGGAGGATGGCAGGGTCTTTTTTGTGGGGGATGCAGAGGCAATCTGCCGTGCCAATCTATTTTTGCGGACGGCGGAGAGAGTGCTTATTCATGTGGGGAGCTTTCACGCGGAAAGCTTTGAGGAGCTGTTTGAAGGCACAAAAAAAATTGCGTGGGAGGAGTATATTCCTGAGAATGGGAAGTTCTGGGTTGCAAAGGCTACTTCCATAAAAAGTAAACTATTCAGTTCCTCTGATATACAATCTATTATGAAAAAGGCGATGGTGGAGCGCATGAAGCAACACTATCATAAGGAATGGTTCAGCGAGGAGGGAGATAGCTTTCCTGTCCGTGTATTTCTTATGAAGGATATGGTGAGCGTTGGATTGGATACTTCAGGAGATTCCCTTCATAAGAGAGGTTATCGACTTCTTGTGGGCAAAGCACCGATCACAGAGACACTTGCCGCTGCCTTGATTTTATTGACGCCGTGGAAGGCAGAGCGCATCTTGATAGATCCATTCTGCGGTAGCGGAACCTTTCCGATTGAGGCAGCGATGATCGGCGCTAATATCGCTCCCGGTTTAAGGAGAGCTTTTCTCTCAGAGGGCTGGGAGCATTTGATCCCAGCGACAGAGTGGAGACTTGTGAGAGAAGAGGCGGAAGATATGGTGGATACCTCCGTCAAGATGGATATACAGGCATTTGACATCGATGGAGAGATTGTGAAGGCGGCGAGAGATAATGCAAGACGTGCAGGTGTACAGGAGCATATTCATTTTCAGCAAAGAGCAGTCAGCGCGCTGAGCCATCCAAAAAAATATGGATTTCTTATCACAAATCCACCTTATGGAGAGCGTCTGGGTGCAGAAGAAGGTATAGAAAATCTATACCGAGAATTTGGAAAGAGATTTGCTTCACTGGATGATTGGTCTGCCTATGTGATCACTGCCTGTGAGGATACGGAGCGCTATATTGGCAGAAAAGCAGATAAGAAACGCAAGATATACAATGGAATGATGAAGACCTGTTATTATCAATTTATGGGCGGTAGACCTCCAAAGCAGAGGACAGGCCATAAGGAGGATGCAGAAGAAAGTTGAGACATAGCAAATTTTTGATTTTTGCAGCTATTTCGCTGGCGTTGGGATTTTTGGTTAGCATGTGGGATTTTGCTTATTCTAAGGGAATTGAGCAGGGACGAATTCATATCTCACACGTTGGACTGTGGGAGAGCATAATAGCAGAGAGTATTAATGAAAAGCCAATCTACCTGTCCATAGATGGAAGAATGATGGAGATCGCTCAGGGAACCATCTATATGGACGAGATGATGAATCTTATGCTGCCAGTATCGATGTTGCGGGATAATTTTAATTGTAGTTCCTATGTGCGTGATGGAAATATTCTGGTGATGGAACAGGGAGATAAGAAGATGTCTATGCGTGCCGGAGATTATGGCATGGAGATCAATGGAGTCTACGAAAAGCTTGATGCGCCTGTCACGGAGTACAGAAATAGCATATATGTGCCAGTTCAGGCTCTGGAGAAGGGGCTGGGCTGCCAGTATACATGGGATATTGCTACGAACAGTGCCAATATTATCAATGTGGATTCGGCAGAGCGAAAGCTTCCTGTTGCATATGATTACCGCAATGTAAACCGTGATCCTCAGGTGAAAAATCAGGGAGAGTTTGGTACCTGCTGGGCATTTGCTTCGCTGACAGCACTGGAAGCATCTCTGCTTCCTGAAGAAGAGCTCGATTTTTCTGAAGATCATATGACACTTCAAAATAGTTTTTCCTTCACCCAGAATGAAGGTGGGGAGTATACTATGGCTATGGCATACCTGACCTCGTGGCAGGGGCCCGTGCTGGAGGAAGATGATCCATATGGAGATGGAATGTCACCGGAGGGGCTTGAGGCGGTGAAGCATGTGCAGGAGATTCAGATTTTGGAAGGAAAGAATTATGATCGGATCAAGGAGATGGTATTCCGCTACGGAGGAGTGCAGAGTTCTCTGTATATGCCGCTGTCTAATCCAAGTTCAAATTCTGATTATTATAATGCACAGAATTATGCGTACTGCTATATTGGCACGGAGAAGCCGAATCATGATGTTGTGATTATCGGCTGGGATGACAATTATCCAAAAGAAAATTTTAACCTTAATATAGAGGCAGATGGTGCATTTATCTGTCGCAATAGCTGGGGAGATAGCTTTGCGGAAAATGGAACTTTCTATATCTCATACTATGATACCAATATAGGGATTCATAATGTGGTCTATACCAAAATTGAAGATAAGGATAATTATGATACGATATATCAGGCGGATCTGTGTGGCTGGGTAGGACTTTTGGGATATGGTAAGGAGAGCAGTTATTTTTCCAATGTGTATACAGCGCAGGATGATGAGATGCTGGAGGCAGTGGGTTTCTACGCGACAGGAAAGGACACCGAATATGAGGTATATCTGGTACATAATTTTAAAAATACCTCATCTTTTAAGGATAGGATACTTTTAAAAACAGGAAAATTTATTAATGCAGGATATTATACTGTTCCACTTCGAGAAGGCATACCACTAAAAGAGGGAGAGGACTTTGCCGTGGTGATTAAAGTGACAACACCAAATGCGAAACGTCCGATTGCGATTGAGTATGCTGCGGATAAGGCGACCGAGGGCGTGGATTTGACAGATGGACAAGGATATATTAGCTTGTATGGAAATGTGTGGGAGAGCGCGGAGGAAAAAAATTGTAATATATGCTTAAAAGCGTACACGAAAAAGCGGTAAACTATGATGGTACAGCTATGTGATTTTGAAATTATTTTCTTTTCAAATCAAGAAAATTCTGTTATACTGTGAGGAAGATAGCACAGGGAGGATAGTTGTGTTGGAGAAGAGAATAGTATTTGCTACAGGGAATAAAGATAAGATGAAGGAGATTCGCCAGATTCTTGTCGAGCTGGAACAGATGGGCTGGGAGCTCCTTTCCATGAAGGAGGCAGGGCTTTTTGCCGAGATTGAAGAAAATGGCAGAACATTTGAGGAAAATGCGATTATCAAGGCAAAGGCAGTGGCAGAGCTTGCCGCTAAAAGTGGGATGGAGGCAGTTGTACTTGCAGACGATTCAGGGCTTGAGGTCGATTATATGGATAGGCAGCCGGGTGTTCTGTCCGCGCGTTTTTTGGGAGAGTCCACGTCCTATTCTGTCAAAAACAAATATATCTTAGACAGGCTGGCAGAGGCAGAGGGTGCTGAGCGCAGCGCGAGATTTGTGTGCGTGATCGCTGCTGTGCTGCCAGACGGCGAGGTTGTTACAGAAAAAGCCTGCGTGGAGGGGCAAATTGCATATCAGGAGGAGGGAGAGGGAGGATTTGGCTATGATCCCATTTTCTATCTTCCAGAATATAAAACGACGACGGCGGGATTGTCCCCAAAAGAGAAGAATAAAATCAGCCACCGCGGAAAGGCTCTGAGGCAGATGAGGGAAAAATTGAAACAGAGATACGAGGAGGGGCGCGCCTGAGCGGAGGCGCCTGTGTCGGAATCGAGGTTGAGATGCGGATATTAATAGTGAGTGATACACATAGAAAACATGCGAATCTGGAGAAGGTGCTTAAGAAGGTGAAGCCGTTGGATCTGATGATTCATCTGGGAGATGCAGAGGGCACTGAGGATTATATCGAGGCAGTTGCAGACTGTCCTGTGGAGATTATCGCGGGAAATAACGACTTTTTTTCAAAACTGGCGAAGGAAACAGAGCTGCAGATAGGAAGATACAGAGTATTTTTGACACATGGGCATTATTATTATGTCTCTGTCGGCATGGAGCATTTGTGCGAGGAAGCCAGAGCGCGCGGGGCAGATATTGTGATGTATGGGCATACGCACAGGCCGTGTATTGAGTATATGAATAAGCTGGTAGTGCTGAATCCGGGAAGCATCTCTTATCCAAGGCAGGAAGGAAAACGTCCCTCATATATTATGATGGAAATCGACAGAGCAGGGCAAGCACACTATACATTAAATTATTTATAAATTTGTAATCCATTTTTTTCAAAAAAGTGTTGACAAGTCGTGTTTCATATTATATAATTTACCTTGCGTCACGGAAAGAGTGAGTAAGAGCAGGACGGGGTGTGGCTCAGTTTGGCTAGAGTGCTTGATTTGGGATCAAGAGGTCGCAGGTTCAAATCCTGTCACCCCGATTGTATAAGTTCTGCGGGTGTAGTTCAATGGTAGAACACTAGCCTTCCAAGCTAGATACGTGGGTTCGATTCCCATCACCCGCTTGCGGGTGTATTCACTCGCTTGTGGGTGTATTCACCCGCTTTCGGATGTATTCACTCACTTGTGACTGCATTCGTCTGCATTGGTGAGATTTCAGTGTCAGTAGCTCAGTTGGATAGAGCAACGGCCTTCTAAGCCGTGGGTCGGGGGTTCGAATCCCTCCTGAC
>CAJUOO010000101.1 GCA_910588535.1 uncultured Lachnospiraceae bacterium
CTCGGTGTTCTCGCTTTCCTCTTTCAACCAGTTTTGCAGTTTGGAGATACGCGCCAGATTCAAAGAGTTAGACATATAGCTGATGAGCAAAGCAACAAGTCGGTATATGAGGGGGAATGACAATGGAATGTAAGCTGATTTCTATAGCAATATTTATTGTTTTTTATGGTTGCTATTTTATGAAAATGTTTCATCAAAAAAAACAAGGAATACAGACGGATCAAATTGGAAAAGGGAAAGTTGGTTTTGTGAAATTCGTAGAAGTCACAATGAAGATTGCGGCTGTTCTTGTTGTTACAGCAGGACTTGTCAGCATCTTAATTGAAACATGTCATGATCTTATTATTGTTCGGATTATAGGTGCAGTGGTGAGTGTTGTGGGAACGATTGTATTTCTTGTTGCTGTACAGACTATGCGCGATAGCTGGCGCGCAGGAGTATCCAAAACTGATAAAACGGAACTTATAACAAATGGTATCTATCAAATAAGTCGTAATCCTGCTTTTTTGGGATTTGACCTTTTGTATATTGGTACATTATTGATGTTTTTTAACTGGACTTTGTGTATTCTAACTATCTTTGCCATCGTGATGTATCATTTACAAATTGTTTGTGTGGAAGAGGAGTTTCTGCTTGCCACATTTGGAAATGAGTATCTGCAATATAAGAAAAAAGTTTGTCGTTATATTGGGAGGAAATGATAACACCTCATTTATAGAATTGAAGTTAATTTGAAATCAAATTACAACCATATGTACAGAACAACACGCCAAGACAGGAAATCAAGAAAATGTTTTCCTGTTTTTTTGCGCATTTTTGGCATTAGAAAAGATCATCAAAATGATGTCGTGCATAGAGGATAGAAAGATTTTTTCTTACGTTTGGACATTCAGAAGCTATACGTAAAGAACAGGATTTTTAGATATTATAAAAATACCACCTTTCTGATAGATTTATTATACCAAAAAAGTGGTTATAAATACAGAAAATACTAATTTTCGTCAATATTTTGCCCATAATTTAACCACTCCGAAAAAGTATACTTTTTCGGAGTGGTTTTTCTATGTGCTATTTTACCATATTTCACAGGTTTTGCAAGTCTTTTTTTCGTATTTTTTGTACAATGTGCACAAAGTCTTGATTATTCTCATAAAGTATACTTTTTGAGAATGGAGCTTTACAGATCTGATTTTGTTTCCAGAAGTGCAGATATCTTTGCCAGAGGATGTGTCTGCCATCTGATATAAAGATGACTGAGGAAGAGCAGGAAGTGATTCTTAATATTATACATCATTGTTTTGATTAATGTTGAGAGAAGCAAAATGCCTCCGCCACATCCTTCCCAAGCAAGAAGTACTACATACAATAGACTTGGATCCGAATGAAAAAGAGAAGGAGCATTATGAGGAAGAGCCGTGTGACAGGACATAAGAAAGGATTTTATGAATGTTATATCAAGCGCTTGTTGGATATTTTTTGTGCAGGGATGGGAATGGTGCTTCTTAGCCCAGTCTATGTAGTTACAGCATTTTTGGTGAGGAAAAGGCTTGGTACACCAGTGATTTTCTGCCAGAGGCGTCCGGGACTGAATGGAAAGGTGTTTTCTCTTTACAAATTTCGAACCATGACAGAGAAAAAAGGAGCAGATGGGAAGCTGTTGCCAGATGAAGAGAGGCTGACAAGTTTTGGGAGGAAGCTTCGAAGCAGCAGTCTGGATGAGCTGCCAGAGCTTATCAATGTGCTTAAGGGAGATATGAGCCTAGTGGGACCAAGGCCACTGCTTGTGGAGTATCTGCCACGCTACACAAAGGAACAGGCACGCCGACATGAAGTGAGACCGGGAATCACTGGGCTTGCTCAAGTGAATGGAAGAAATGCCATTACATGGGAGGAAAAATTTAGGTGGGATGTAAGATATGTCAACCATATCACATTTTTGGGGGATATAAAAATCTTGGTGAAAACAGTGTTTGCCGTTGTCAGGAGAGAGGGAATCCATTCTGAGACCTCAGCTACCATGGAAGCGTTTAAGGGGACATCAAAAGATTGAGAAAGTAGAAGAGAAAATACAGAGAGGCATGGAGGAGAAAAATGAGTTATGCATTGTTATTTCCGGGACAGGGATCGCAGCGCATGGGTATGGGGAAGGAATTGTATGAAGAGCATATCGAGGCGAGGCAGATTCTGGAGAGTGCTTGTGAGTTTTTGGACTATGATCTAAAGAAAATTATGTTTGAGGGTCCTGAGGAGATATTGACAGATACTATCTATGCCCAGCCAGCCATCTATGTCTGCTCAGCCATGTATTTAGAAAAGGTGAAAAAAGAAGGTATCAGCTATAGCTATGTGGCAGGACACAGTCTTGGGGAGTACAGTGCACTTTATGCATCAGGGGCAGTGAGCTTTCTTGATGGGCTTGCTTTGGTGGAGAAGAGGGGCAGGGCAATGGGAGAGGAAAATGGCAAGGGGTGTATGGCAGCCGTGACAGGGATGACGGAGGAAATGCTAAAGCCTATTGTGGAGGCCGAAAAGGATGTGGTTATCGCAAATCTGAATACAGAGACACAACTTACCATTTCAGGCACAGAGCAGGGAATCGGTGCGGTCACTCAGGTACTGGAAGCATATGATGAGGTTGTGGTAAAGAGGTTAGCGGTAAGTGCAGCCTTTCATAGTCCACAGATGAAGCGGGCAGCAAATAAGATGAGACAGGTGATTGAACAGACAATCATGCATACTCCATCCATCTATATGGTTCCCAATGTAACAGGGATTCCCACAAAGGATATTGATGCGATCCGTGAGTTGCTGTTTTTGCAGATTACAGGGCAGGTGCGGTGGAAGGACAGTATTCTGGCAATAAGAGATGCTGGAGTGGAAGGTTTCTATGAGGTTGGATGTGGAAGAGTACTAAAAAGAATACATCCTTTTATTCTGACAGAACCAAAATGTTATTCTGTGTAAGGATAGAAGATATTTTATCAGTAATATAGAAAGATTTGTTATATAGAGGCGTAATTATTCATCGTTTGATTTAGAAGAAAAGGGAGGGAGGAATGGAGTAGAAAATGAAGCATCTGGTGATAGCAGGGGCAGGAGAGTTTGGACGGGAGCTCTATTGGACGATAGAGGGAGCGAATGGGTATGGAACAGAGTTCGATATTAAGGGGTATCTGGATGATGCCCCAGAGCCAGAAAAGGTGGCAAAGCTGCAGAAACCTCTGCTTGGTTCCACAAAAGAGTACCAGATTTCGGAGGATGATGTCTTTACCTGTGCAATAGCAAATCCAGCAGCACGAGAGGTGGTAATACAGAAGCTGTTGGATAAGGGTGCAAAATTTATAAGTATTGTGCACAAAACAGCCATTATTCATGGGAGTGTAAATCTGGGAAAGGGAATGGTGGTATGTCCATTTACTGTGATAGGTGACAGCAGTGTAATAGGAGATTATGTTGTGCTCAATGGCTTTTCAGCGATCGGGCATGATTGTGTGGTGGGTGAATATACCTGCATGATGTCTCATGTAGATGTGACAGGACATGCGAATGTGGGGAGAAGGGTATTTATTGGGGGAGGAGCGGGCACTGTTCCGGGTGTCAAGATTGGAGATGACGCTTACATAGGAGCAGGCAGTGTGGTGTTGAAGAAAGTGAATCCGGGAATCAAAGTATTTGGAAATCCTGCAGTGCCAATATAAAGCGGGTGTCAATGGTTCCGCCCATGTAGGAGTAGGGCATATATCAGATTCATTTTATATTATTATGGAGAATAGGAGAGAGAGATGACAACGAAAGAGTTTATAGAAAAGCTGACGGATATTTTGGATTGTGAAGAGGAATTAACGATGGAAACAGAGCTTTCAGAAATTGAGGAGTGGGATTCGTTGGGCGTGATCAGTTTTCTGGCAGAGATGGGACGAGTAAGCCTTACTCCTGTTAAAGCTGTAGATGTCAAAGCAGCTAAGACAGTGGGGGAGCTGTTTGCTTTGATTCAATTTAAATAAATAATTATCAATGGTGTTTTATTGTTGTTTTATTTGTAGAAAGGATATCATGATCTATTTGTGAAGGTATGGAGAAAGCATATGGGAATTGATGTATCGTTTGAGTTTCACAAGAAAAATATCGTGGTAGTGGGCGCTTCCTCAGGAATTGGACGACAGGTTGCGCTGGAAATCTCACTGGGGGGGGGTACTGTTCTAGCTATAGCAAGAGATAAGAATCGGCTGTCCGCTCTATCCTCACAGAATCCAGAGCGTATTATTTCACATGTTGTGGATGTCAGGGAACTGGATGCTCTGGAACAGGCAATAGAGGAATTTGTGAAGCTTCATGGAAAGCTGCATGGCAGTGTCTATACTGCAGGGATTAGTGGAGCAACACCACTTTTGTCATACTCAGAGGCACTGGGCAGTGATATTATGGACACGAATTTTTGGGGATATGTCAATCTTATGAGTTTGCTCTGTCGGAAAAAATATACATATAACGAAAGCTCCCATGTGGCAGTGGCATCTGTGGCAGCACAAACGGGAGAAGCAGGAAGTTTTGCATACAGTGCTTCAAAGGCGGCAATGGTGACAGCATCGCGCTCATTTGCCAAGGAGCTATATCGAAGGAACTGTCGTGTCAATACGGTAAGTCCGGGATTTGTAAAGACTGCCCTGACAGAGGGATATTTTGAGGAAAAAGGGTTTTCAAAGGAGCTGATAGAAAAGCATCTTCTTGGATTCGGAGAGGTAGAGGATGTGAGCGGAATGATAGTATTCCTTTTAAGTGACAGAGCAAGATGGATTACAGGTGCTGATTTTGTGATTGATGGAGGGTATTCTGTAAGCTAAGTAAGAGTGACACTCTGGAGTATTTATAATAACCAGAGCTTTAAAAGGGTCAGTTTGGTTGTGCTATGGCAGAGCGATAGATATGAGCGAAGAAGTTAGTTTTTTATTAAAGGAGAAAAATTATATTGTCACTGGAGCATCTTCTGGCATAGGAAGACAGATTGCACTTGAGATTGCTCATGCAGGTGGAAGGGTGCTTGCGGTTGGGAGGGATAAGGAGAGGCTTGATAAGACAGCATCGTATTATCCCAATCAGATAGTGTCAGCCAGAACAGATGTCAGGGATTATCAGGCGGTAGAAGGATATATACAAGATTTTACAAAGACATATGGAAAGTTCAATGGAGCGGTTCATGCGGCGGGGTCTCTGCTTATCACTCCTCTTCGAACCTATCAGGAGGCGGAGGCGAAAGAGCTTGTTGATGTGAGTTTTTGGAGCGGAATCAAGCTAATACAATTAGCATCCAGAAAGGCTTATGCAGAGCCAGAGAGCTCGTATGTATTTCTTTCTTCTGTCTGTGCTTATAAGGGAGAAGCAGCACAGTTTGCATTAAATGCGGCAAAGGCAGCGCTGCAGGTTTCTGCCAGAACCTTGGCAAAGGAGATATGTCGACAGGGAAGTCGCATCAATACCATAAGTCCGGGACTTATTCTCACAGGACTGACAGAGCACGATTTTGATGAGAGAGGGATTTCAGAGGGGATAAAGGAAAAGCATCTGCTTGGTCTGGGGCATGTGGAGGATGTCAGTGGGTTGACACTTTATCTATTAAGCAATCGTGCAAGATGGATCACGGGGCAGGATTTTGTGGTGGATGGCGGTTATCTCATAAGCGATTAGAGAGGATACGACGATGGATACGCTTTTTATTGATAAAAATGGAAGAGGCTATCACGCAGAGGATGTACGTGTGGCGCTTAGGGAGATTGGAGCAGGTGATTGTGAGACATTGTTTATTCATTCAGAGCTGATGTTTGGCAGAGCACCAGAGGATTTTAACCGCAAAGAATATCTAAGTATTTTATATGAAACAATAAAAGAGGTTGGAGCAAAGAATATCATAGTTCCTACATTTACTTACAGTTTTTGTAATCAGGAAGAGTATGATGTGAGGGCGAGTAGGACAAGCATGGGAGCTTTGAGCGAATTTGTGCGCAGGCAGGAGGGAAGATACCGCACACATGATCCACTTCTTTCCATTTCTGTGCCGCTCTGTTTAAAAGAGAAGTTTGAGAAGATAGGGAATCATTCTCTTGGAGAAGGAAGTGCATTTGATATTCTTCATGGTATGGATGGAGTAAAGTTTTTGTTCTTTGGGGCAAAGCAGGGCGAGTGCTTTACCTATGTGCACTATGTTGAGAAAATGCTTGATGTTCCTTATCGGTTTGATATGTCATTTTGTGGGAAAGTGATTGATGAGAGGGGAACTGAGAGGGAGAAGGAACAGATCATTCACACGCGCTGTTATGGTGTGAAACTGCCAGAGAGCTATGAGTATTTTGAAGAAAGACTGATAGAAGAAGGATATGTAAGAAAAAGGCAATTGGGTGATAGCTTCGTCTCTTGTCTTTCTGAAGCAGATGCATACAGGCAGATTATTGGAGCAATCAAGGAAAATCCAAACTATTTTGTGCCAGATGGGTATACAGAGAACGATCTGTTACACCAATATGCTATGGGACTTGATGGCGAGAGAATTACACACTGTTGACGCCAGCACACAGATAATATCTTTTAGAATAAAAAGATTTTCAATTGCATGAATGGTTGCTTTTTTGTCATAAAGAAAAGTGTGGGTGGACTTAGGTTTGCTATGACGGAAGAGAAGGGCAATAGAAAAAGAGAGATAGGGATACAATATGATGACGA
>CAJUOO010000102.1 GCA_910588535.1 uncultured Lachnospiraceae bacterium
TAAGCGGGAGCGGGGTGACGGAGGACCACAGGCAGTTCACCGGGCGGACCTTTCCCGAAAATGATACAACAAAAATTAACAACAACTAAAATATAAAATATACTAGAAGATTCACTATAATAATCAACTATTCAGCTAGTTCCTCCCACTGTTCATATAGCTCTTCCAGTTTTTTTGTGAGATCCGTTTTTTCTTGGTTTAGCTTGATAAGCTCTGGAGGATTTGTATAGATTTCTTCTAGTATCAGCAGATTATCAATCTCCTCATTTCGCGTCTCAAGCTTATGAATCTCAGCCTCTGTGCGCGCCAGATCATTTTGGCGCTTGCGAAGCTTTGCCTGTTCCTCCTTTTTTTCCAGCCATTCAGACTTTGAAGTGGAATCTGGAGAATCTGAGACGGATGTACTTGAAGCTTGAGAAGAATAGAGCTTTGTCATCTCTTCTTTTTTTTCAAGATAATAATCATAATTACCAATATAATTAATGAGAGTCTGATTGGTAAGCTCTAAAATTCGTGTTGCGGTTCTATTGATAAAATAGCGGTCGTGAGAGACATATAGTACTGTTCCTTCGTATTGGTTCAGCGCATCCTCAAGGATTTCCTTGGATTCAATATCCAAATGGTTGGTGGGCTCATCCAGAATCAGGAAGTTTGATTCCGACAGCATCAGCTTTGCCAGAGACACACGCCCTCGCTCTCCGCCGCTTAGATCACCAATTCGCTTAAATACATCATCGTTGGTAAATAAAAAGGCAGCTAGAACGTTTCTAATCTCTGTGTTGGTCAGCGTCGGATAAGTGTCAGAGATCTCTTCAAACAGAGTTTTTTCCATATGAAGAACCTGATGTTCCTGATCGTAGTAGCCGACATGGACCTTTGCGCCAAGCCGAATCTCACCCTTATCTGGTTCAAGCAAATGATTGATTAACTTTAGGATGGTAGTCTTTCCTGTACCATTATTGCCAATTATGGCTATGCGCTCCCCGCGCTTGACATCGAAGGATACCTGTCGAAACAGGGTGAGAGAACCATAGGATTTTTCAAGATCTGTCACAGCAAGTACATCATTGCCGCTAGTCACGCGGGGCTCTAGACGAATGTTCATCTGCCTAGTATGGGTGATAGGCTTGTCCATCACTTCCATTTTATTTAGAAGCTTTTCGCGGCTCTCCGCGCGCTTAATGGATTTTTCTCTATTAAAGGACCGCAGTTTTTCTATTACAGCTTCTTGATGTTTGATCTCGCGCTGTTGGTTTAAGTACTGATGCATTAATGCATCTCTTAACATCGCTTTTTTCTCCGCATAGGCAGTATAATTGCCGGAAAAGGTAGATGCCTCTGTGTGATCCAGCTCAACCACTTTCGTGACCACACGATCAAGAAAATATCGATCATGAGCCACAATAATAACACTGCCATCATAGTTGAGCAGAAAGGATTCCAGCCATGCGATGGAGCTCATATCTAAATGGTTGGTTGGCTCATCGAGAAGAATCACATCCGGCTTGGATAAAAGAAGCTTTCCAAGTGCCACGCGGGTTTTCTGGCCACCGGAGAGAGCGGAGATCTCTTTGTCAAATTCATCCTCGCTAAAACCGAGACCCTTTAGCACACCAGAGATCTCGCTTTTGTAGGCGTAGCCATTTTTCAATTCAAATTCATGTGTCATTCGAGTATAATTTTCCATCAGCTCATCGAGGGTGCTGCCGGAGAGGGTATGCATCTGTTGTTCCGCTTCTCTAATTTTTTCTTCCAGCAGAAGAATATCTTTTTTTACCTCTAAAAGCTCATGGTAAATGCTGTTATGGCTGGTCAAGCTCTGATGCTGTGCCAGATAGCCGAGCGTCTTTCCCTTCGCGAGAGTGACACTTCCCTCGTCGGGGGCAAGCTCGCCCACTATTATTTTTAATAATGTACTTTTACCTGCGCCATTTATGCCGACAATGGCAGCTTTTTCTTTTTCCTCGATATGGAAGGATACCTTGGAGAGCACTACATGCTCCACAAAGGCTTTGCTTATGTTATTACATGCCAGTATCATGGTCGATATTCCAATCCTTTATAATTTCTTTTACCAGCGCGACCAGATTGCGTTCGGCCTGCTGCGCTGATTGTGTGACTTCTGCGTGATTGAGCTCACCGTCGTTGAGCCCTGCTGCCTTGTTCGTGATCAAAGAGATGCCGAGAACCGCCATATCACAGTGCCTTGCTACAATGGTTTCCGGCACAGTTGACATTCCTACAGCGTCCGCTCCAAGCGTTTTTATGCCGCGAATCTCGGCTGGCGTCTCATACTGCGGCCCTCGGAAAAAAGCGTAGATCCCTTCTTTTATTGGCACTTTTACTGTGTCTGCCGCTTTTTTTGCCAGAGAGATCAAGGTCTTATTATAGACTTGTGTCATATCCTTGAAGCGAGGACCAAAGGTATCTAGATTCGGCCCGCGAAGGGGAGATGGGCACAGATAACTTAGATGATCTGTGATAAGCATAAGAGTGCCCGGCTTTAGATCTTCTCGTATTCCGCCAGCGGCATTGGTGACAAGAAGAGAGCGAATGCCAAGGCGTGCAAAAACGCGGATAGGGAATGTCACCTGTTCCATCTCATAGCCCTCATAATAGTGAAATCTGCCCTTCATAATAAGGACGAAGGTTCCTTCGATTGTTCCAGCCACCAGTCTGCCTTCATGTCCGACAACGGTGGATTGTGGAAAGTTGGGAATCTCTTTATAATCAAGGATCACAGGATCTTTTGCTTTGTCAGCTAAGGGACCGAGACCAGAACCAAGGATAATTGCAATATCTGGGATAGATGGGAGCTTTGCGCGGATGGCAGAAGCTGCTTGATCTATCTGCTGCAGGTATTGTTCTGTATGGATTGTCATAATTGTCTACCTCCTTCTATGTAAAATATGCGGATAGTTTCGATGCATGGCTCTATTATAATGGAAGAATTAGGATGGTGCAAGGCATATAAAGTGAAATTTATATTTCATATCCTGATTTGTGCGCCTGCAAAAGCAGACAGACGAGAGTACCCTGATTTTGCGCCCGCTAAAGCAGATAGATGGGAGTTAAGGTGCATGTTGGCGATGATGCGGGTATCAGCTTCTTTCTATAGATTTCTAAGATGTTGTAAATGGATGGAAAGAAATAAGATTTGTATAAAAGATATGTAAAATTCTGGCAGGTGCATATAGCCGGAAATCCTTTACGGCGAAAGAAAATTGTGGTAGAATGAGGTGTAAATCGAAAATATAAGAAAATTGCACTGCCTGCGTAATTATAATATGTGCAGAGAGCTGTGCAGAAATGGAGAAAGAATGAGAGACATACATAACAGATTATACTTCAAGATAAAGAAAGCCGTGACAGTGGGGGCGATTGTGATAGGATTGATGAGCGCTGGCATCACTGCGCATGCATCTGCAGAAGGATACTGGAGACATGATGAAACAGGCTGGTGGGTACAATTTCAGGATGGAACCTGTGCTCGTCAGATGTGGCTTTCTGATGGAGAGAAATGGTACGCCTTTGATGACACTGGTTATATGATCATTGGCTGGTGGTGGATAGATGGAAATTGGTATTACTTTGACGCGGATGGAGGTATGCACACAGGTTGGCTGTGTGATGCAGATGGCACATGGTATCTGTTGGATTCCTCTGGCGTGATGAAGACGGGCTGGCAGGAGGTCTCCGGCGTGTGGTACTATATGTACTCCAATGGAGCTATGGCGGTAAATAGTTGGGTGGATGGCTGCTATCTGGATGCTTCCGGCGCATGGAAGAAGGATATGGTGCAGCAGCAGGATTTCACCTCAGGGATCACAGATACCATCAATGGTCTAAGAACAAAATATCCCAATAATATGTACTGGAATCATATAGGCTTGGATGAATCGGCGGATTACAGCAGCACAATCACAAGCACACCGTGCAATCATGCGCTGAATGGACTGATGTATTGTAATTCCTATATACTAGGCAATGTGCGGGGCTATCAGTGTGATGGGTTTGCGAGAAAGCTCTCAGATGAGGTCTTTGGTGTGGAGGCAGGAAGGACAGAATATGCATATTCCTTTGATAAGGTGAAGGTGGGGGACTATCTTCGCTACAGCACAACAAAGGATAGCTTTGTCGCTGACGGGCATACCGTCTTTGTCATAGGAAAGACAAAGGACAGTTTGATTACCACGGAGGCGAATTATGGCGGAAATTGCATGATTCACTGGGATGGGGTTCTGTCTAAGGAGTATTTGGACAGCATTTATGCAGAATGTATTACAAGATATTAAGAAAGTGGTTTTCTTTTTGGCAAAAATGGGGTATACTCAAAATATCCGAATAGGTAAGAAGCAGAGGATGGAGGTAATTAGATGAAAGGTCGAATGAGTACAGCTCTGGGTGAGGTCACAATAGATGCTGGCGTTATAGCTAAATATGCCGGCACACTTGCCGTGGAATGTTTCGGAATCGTGGGTATGGCGTATGTCAGTATGACGGATGGCTTGGTAAAGCTGCTGAAAAGAGAGAGTCTTACGCAGGGGATAAGCGTTGTGATTGATGATAATAAGCTTACGATCGCGTTCCATGTCATTGTGGTATATGGGGTGAGCATATCTGCGGTTGCAGATAATTTGATCCATAACGTGAAATACAAGGTAGAGGAATTCACCGGTATGGAGGTAGAAAAAATTAATATTTACGTCGAAGGAGTCAGAGTGATTGACTGATCGCCGGTGTAATCAAGGAGGAACATATTGTGGCTATAACAACGATAGATGCAGCCCTGTTAAAAAAGATGTTCTTGGCAGGGGCTAAAAATCTGGAAGCAAAGAAGGAATGGATCAATGAGCTGAATGTCTTTCCGGTACCGGATGGAGACACAGGCACCAATATGACGCTGACGATTATGGCGGCAGCGAAGGAGGTAGGAGCGATTGAGGAGCCGACGATGGAGAGCTTGGCGAAGGCGATCTCTTCTGGCTCCTTAAGGGGCGCGAGGGGAAATTCTGGCGTAATATTATCTCAGCTTTTTCGAGGCTTTACAAAGGTGATCCGAGAGTATGAGACGCTTGACACAGTGGTGCTCTCCACCGCCCTTCAGAGAGCGACGGAGACAGCCTACAAGGCAGTGATGAAGCCAAAGGAGGGGACGATCCTCACCGTTGCGAAGGGTATCTCTGACCGCGCGGCGGAGCTTGCGATGGAGACAGATGATCTGGAGCAATTTATAAGAGGTGTGATTGAGCACGGAGAGTATGTTTTGAGCCAGACGCCTGAGATGCTACCAGTTCTAAAGCAAGCGGGCGTGGTGGACTCCGGCGGACAAGGGCTGATTCAGGTGATCAAAGGCCTGTATGATGGTTTTATGGGCAAAGAGATTGATGTGGATGCGATCAAGAGCAGTGACTCTGTAAAAACCGACATTGTGATTCAGCGGGCAGAGGAGACAGACATTACCTTTGGGTACTGCACAGAATTTATTATAGTGGCGGAGCAAGATTTTACCTCGCAGACAGAACAAGAGTTTAAGGACTATCTAAGCTCAATTGGAGATTGTGTCGTTGTGGTTTCCGATGATGAGATTGTGAAGGTACATGTCCATACCAACCATCCGGGGCAGGCGATTGAGCGTGCGCTTACGTATGGCTCTCTGACCAGCATGAAGATTGACAATATGCGTGAGGAGCATCATGAGAAATTAATTAAGGATGCAGAGAAGCTTGCAAAGGAAGAGCCGCCCGAGACACAGGCGGCAGAGGACGCGGAGGAGCGGAAGGCAGTGGGCTTTATCGCTGTGTCTGTGGGAGATGGACTGGATGAGATCTTTAAGGGAGTCGGTGTGGATTATCTGATTCAGGGCGGGCAGACGATGAATCCAAGCACGGAGGATATGCTGGAGGCGATCAGTCATGTCAATGCAGATACCATATTTATCCTGCCGAATAATTCCAATATTATTATGGCAGCGAATCAGGCTACTTATCTTGTGGAGGACAAAAAGATCTTGGTGGTGCCCTCGAAGACAGTGCCTCAGGGCATTACGGCTATGATCAATTATATGGCAGACAGGACGCCGGAGGAGAATCTGGCATCTATGACGGAGGAGATGAAGCGTGTGCACACCGGGCAGGTGACATATGCGGTTCGAAATACCACCATAGATGATAAGGAAATTAGAGAACATGATATTATGGGGTTGGGTGACAGCTCTATTCTTTCCGTTGGTCAGGATATTGAGACAGTGGCATTTGAAACAGTGGCAGCCATGATAGACAGCGACAGTGAGCTGGTCAGCATCTATTATGGCAGTGATGTGGAGCAGGAAGCGGCGGATGAGCTTGCAAAGAAGGTGAAAGAGAAGTATCCCGATGTGGATATTGAGCTTCATTCTGGCGGGCAGCCAATCTATTATTATATCTTGTCCGTGGAGTAGACGGGAAAATCGAAAACGCTGTGCAAAGATGCTGCATGGCGTTTTTTTATGTGCGCCCAGTATGGGCGCAATCTAATCGGTGAAAGTCCGTAACACACCCTG
>CAJUOO010000103.1 GCA_910588535.1 uncultured Lachnospiraceae bacterium
TTTTTCACTAAGCGGGAGCGGGGTGACGGAGGAAAACAGCGGACTGGCTATACGGGCCTCTTCCGAAAATGATGAAAGAACACTCATCCTACTCAAAGCTATAGAATGTTATTTAAACGTTTTTGGTGGTCTGCTTTCCCTGCCACTTCACATATAGACTATTGCAATTATCAGCCTTAATAATCTTTTTCCCTGCTCATCCTTGTAGCAAGCAAATGCAGCCATTGATCTTAATGATGGAATAAGCGGATGCCGGTAAATGCCATTACCATATTATATTTGTTACAGCAGTCAATGACTGCGTCGTCTCTCACTGATCCACCCGGCTCTGCTATATACTTCACACCACTTTTATGTGCGCGCTCAATATTATCGCTAAATGGGAAAAAGGCATCTGATCCAAGAGTCACATCGGTCAGTTGATCAAGCCAAGCACGCTTTTCCTCCTTTGTAAATACCGGAGGCTTCTCCTTAAAGATATTCTGCCATGTTCCCTCTGCCAGCACATCCATATATTCCTCGCCAATATAGACATCTATCGCGTTATCTCTGTCTGGGCGCTTGATAGAATCCACAAATGGCAGATTCAACACCTGTGGTGCTTGGCGCAAGAACCAATTATCTGCCTTCTGCCCTGCCAGTCTGGTACAATGCACTCTTGACTGCTGCCCTGCCCCAATGCCGATCGCCTGTCCATCTTTTACAAAGCAAACGGAATTTGACTGGGTATATTTCAGTGTAATCAGAGCAATCTTCATATCCCTCAGCGCTTCCTTGGACAGTTCCTTCTTTTCTGTCACAATATTCTCAAGCAGCTTATCATCTATAGCAAGCTCCTGCCGCCCCTGCTCAAAGGTAATACCAAAGACTTCTTTATGTTCCAGCGCAGTCGGCTTATACTTGCTGTCAATCTCAATCACACAATAATTTCCCTTTTTCTTCGCCTTCAATATCTCCAGAGCTTCCTCTGTATAACCGGGAGCAATAATGCCGTCGGACACCTCCTTTTTTATAAAGAGTGCCGTCTGCTTATCACACACATCAGAGAGAGCTATAAAATCGCCAAAAGAGGACATACGGTCTGCCCCTCTTGCCCGGATATAGGCACAGGCCAGAGGAGACAATTCTTCATCCTCCTCCACCCAATAGATCTTTTTAAGTGTGTCATTTAACTCAATCCCAACTGCTGCACCTGCCGGAGATACATGTTTAAAGGAAGTTGCAGCCGGAAGACCGGTCGCCTGCTTTAACTCCCTCACCAACTGCCAGCCATTAAACGCATCCAAAAAATTAATATAGCCCGGCTTTCCATTTAACACCTTGATGGGCAGTTCACTCCCATCCGCCACATAGATTCTTGATGGCTTCTGATTTGGATTACAACCATATTTTAATTCTAATTCCTTCATCTGTGTCCCTTCCTTCTTACTGGTTCTTATTCACAATCTTTGTTCTATACTTTCCTGTCGCAATGTCCACATAGCGCACAAACAGAGATACCTTATTCTCCTCATTAAGCGAATCCCACAACAGATTCGCAAATTCTTCCATCTGATCAGGGATGGCTACGCGCTTTGGCTCTCCCTCAAAGCTTGGCAGCGGATTTCCATCATGCATATATGTGTGAATAAAATGTCCCTCACCAGCTACTGTGCCATCATAGCTAAAGGTATAGCGGTTGCACTGCTCTGGATTCCCGTTATCGCTTTTCAATATCGACAGAGAATAAGAAAAGCTTCCATCCTCCACATGAATCACACCTGAGATGCGAGGTGTATAATTGGGCCCATCTGGCTCAAACTCTCTAGTGCGCAGACTCTGCTCAAAGGTCATGCCCTTCTCTAGCCCCTCATATATGGTATCTGTCTGATCTCCATTTGTCACAATAGTGTCATGGCCAAGCACTCTCACCGGCGCATAGATCACCAAACTTGGATCGGTGAGCTTCTCTGGATCAAATGCCTGTGTGCGGATTCCCTCTCCTTCCTCCACAAATACACGATTTCTGCTGTTCTCGCTTCTCCCCATAATAAAATAGGCGGCAACAGCATATTTTCCATCTGCGCTCTTACCCAGCACAATTCCTCTGCCCGGATACGTATTCTCTCTAAGCTCTTTTCCCAATGATACAACTTCCATGGTATCAATCTCCTTTCTTTTCATCTTCTGGACACAAAAGGAGCCGCCCTCAAAGCAGTTTTTATTTTCTGCCCAGACGGTCGGCTCCTATCCACGCTACACTCCCCGTGGTCAATTCCACTTCCGTCAGTCGTATAGCTATAGCTCAAGGTTATCATTCAATGAAAAAAAAGTCAAGCTTTTTATCTTCTTTCTCATTTACAATTTTATTGAAAATAAAATACATTAATGTTAGAATACAAATAACATATATAGATCTTTTCATTAAAATTTAAAGGAGGAATTGCCAGATGGAGATTCGATATCATTTGACTATACAAGAAATCATGGACTTTTTCAGCGAGGAGCATGAGGGATTTTCACAGGAAGAGATCTTGAAGGCTGAACAGAGAATCGGTGTTTCATTGCCCACTATCTATAAAGATTATTTGCTCCAATACGGCAATGATACGATTAACGATTCTTATAACCATATCTTTTCTCCTGATGAGATCGCGACCTCGTATTCTGAAATACAGGACACCTTGGATAATGTATTGCAGTCAGATTTTGAACATGCCGTTCAAAATGGAACAGCCAAAGAAGAGTACAAGGACAATCCCTATTTCTCCCTATGGCAGCTTCCCATGGATCAGTGGGAAACCATCACGCAAAATTATGTTCTGATATGGTGTGAGAATCAAGGGGTCTGGAATGCGGGCTTTCTTCTTCAGGATCTGTTGGACGGCAAAGAAAATCCTCCGATCTATCTTGGAATCGACGACGATATTATCGAATTTAAAAAACGTGCAGATAATATAGAACAATTCCTTCTCGCCATGATATTAGAAGCCACAGAATATAATATGGATAGCTATACCGAAAAAGAAGAAATTGCATCTGTGCTTTCTGATGCTACTATAGATATAACAAAATTAGAAGTGCATGGGCAGATAAGCGCCTGTCTGGATATCACCAATCAAACCATTTATTTTCTTGTGCCAGACACCCACAACAATTCTTATACTTTACTATGTCAAAGCAAAGAAGATATTGTCTACTAAATCATAAAATTAAAAAAATTTACATAAATCTAATGTATAATCGAGAAAGCTCTTTTTATAATATGGAGCTTTCTCGACAATAAAATATACTAAGAAAATAGTTCAAAAATTATTTTAATTGCCTCTTTTTTCTACTATTCTTAAATATGCCCTCGCAGTTATCAGATAGCTCAGTCCATAGATTCCAAAGAATACTATCAGAACACCGCAGCTACATTTTATTATCAGCCCTTTGTCAAACAAGGCAATCGCTGACAACAATAGTGTTGTCATTGGTATCGCTGCCATCGTGTGGCACACTGCCCCAAAGATTGGCAGAAAGAAAACTAATAATACCTGTTTTGCTATGGTATGGCGCACCTCCTGATGACTCATGCCAACCTTCTGCATAATATCAAAATTATCTCTGTCCTCATGTCCCTCTGTTATCTGCTTGTAATACATAATGACCACCAGACAGATCATAAATAACAGTCCAAAAAAGATACCCAAAAATAAAAGTCCTCCATACATGGCTCCCATGTCAAGCCTTCTCTCAACATTATTTTTATATCCTACTATCGGAAAATGGTCACACAGTTTTTCTGCAAATACAGACTTTGCCTCTTGATCTCCTGTCAAGTCAATATATATCCGAAGTGTCTCCTTCCCAAACCGACTGGAAAATCCCTCTGGAAAAACATTATAATCCTTCATTACCACCCAAAAATCCAGATTATAAGTGTTCTCCTGCTTTTTTAGACTTCCCGGAAATGTAGTAAGCATCTCTTTTATCGCAAAATCCTCTCCTAGAATGGATAAAGATGCCCCATTATAATCCTGCCCATCGCAGTACAAAAATAATTCTTTATCCTCCAATGTCTTATTCTCACCCATCGCCTGATTATATTCCTCAAGAGTGACAAATTCTATATTATATACATTCTTCTCCCATATTCTTAAATCATCAGAAGACTCCATCTTGCCATCTTCCATACGAACCAGCAAACTTTTGTGCTTATAACATATCATATCTATCTTGGCAATCCCACATTCCGTCTTAAGTTTGTAAATGGCAGCTTCCGCCGCTCGCTTATCCGCCTCCAACTCATCCGATTGAAAGTCCAGTCTTATATCATAAGGGTTCTGAAATTCGATCACATCCCCCATCCCCATATACAAAGATACGGTACAGGATAGTGTGATAATAATCATTGTCGAAAAAATACAGATATTGACAAGCCCTGCTGCATTTCTTTTCATTCGATAATACATGCCAGAGACGGTGATAAAATTAGACGGCTTATAGTAAAAACTTTTTCTCTTTTTTAACATCTTAAGTGCTATCACACTGCCTGAGGTAAATATAAAATAAGTACCAATAACAACCAGAAAAACTGCCAAGAAAAAATTAACAAATATCATTTGATCCATCTCTGCCGTGATTGACAAAAAATAACCTGCCCCCAAAATAATCATGCCACTTACTGCGAGCAGCCACAAAAATCTTGGCTTCTTCTCCCCTCTTCTGCTGCCTGCAAACAGCTCAATCGGATTCGATCTACCAACCGCATATAAGCTAAAAGCAAGATTAAACAGCGCTGACACTAAGAAAAATACCACTGTGATCTGAAGCGCTTTGAAAGAAAAAGGAAATTCATTTAATACCGGCAGCTTTATCATATAAAAAAGCAGCATAAAAATCAGCTTTGCAAATACAACACCAAAGAGAACGCCTCCCAATATAATAATTCCCGTTGTTATAATACTTTCATAGAACATCATAACTGCGATATGTTTTTTCTCAAGACCCAAAATACTGTAAAGTCCCAGCTCTCTTTTCCTGCGCTTGATCACAAACCGATACGTATAATGAAGAAACGGAAGTACAATTATATTTAATAATATAAAGCCCAACATCAACATCACGTATGCGTATTCGGCCCTTGGCAAAGTTCCCATAATAGGATGATAAAGGATAGAAGTAAAAGTAAAATACAGGAAGGAAGAAAATACACCAGCTCCAAGATAAGGGAGATATAACTCTTTATTTTTTGCAATACCAGTACAGGCAAGTAGGGGAAGCACCTTATTCTTTTTCATTTGCATCACCTCCCATATGGAGCAGAGTAAGTGTATCAGAAATCAATTTATACATCTCCTCCTTTGTATGTGCTCCCCTATAGATCTGATTAAATACACTTCCATCCTTAATAAACAATACGCGCCTCGCATGGCTCGCCGCACTGATGCTATGCGTCACCATAAGAATTGTCTGCCCTTCCTCATTTACCTTGGCAAACAGTGACAAAAGCTTATCTGCCGCCCTTGAATCCAGAGCTCCTGTCGGCTCGTCGGCAAACACAATTTTCGGTCGCGTAATCAGGGCACGCGCCGCTGCGGCGCGCTGCTTCTGTCCTCCTGATACCTCATAAGGATATTTCTCAAGTAAACCCTGAATCTCCAGCTTCTGTGCCAGAGGGGACAGACGGTTGTACATCTCCTGATAAGGTACCTGCGCCAACACCAAAGGCAAAAAAATATTATCCTGAAGCGTCAAGGTATCCAACAAATTAAAATCTTGAAAAACAAAACCCATATTGTCTCTTCGAAATGCACAGATATCCCTCTGCCGGATCGCCGTTATATCTCGCTCCTCCAAAAATACACTCCCCGCGCTCGGCTTATCCAAAGACGCCAAAATATTTAACAATGTTGTCTTTCCTGAGCCAGATTCACCCATAATCGCCACATACTCACCTTTTTCCACAGAAAAACTAACATCATTCAGTGCACATACCTTCATGCCGCCCATACGGCTGGTATAAACTTTCTTTAAATTCTTAATTTCCAGTAATGCCATGTATAAACCTCTTTTCATCTCTCTATTTAGAAAATCTAACCAACACAATATACTTCACTTGATTTTCTTTCTCTATTATAACGAATAAAACACAGAGATTCCATGGATTTAGCTTACAGCTTCTTCATGCAGTCTTACAATTTTGTAAGGTTAATATGATCGTTGACTCGGCTGTCATAACCTAATAAAACTTAACATTACAATATTTTTCAATACTTGTCCGATTCTGCGAAGAAAATAATAAAAATTCACCGGACTATTTTATCAGTTAGGCAAAACACGTTGTATCTCCGCCTATACAGGATTTACAAATAATTTTTGTTACCTTCTTTAAGAGAATTTGACGATCTGTGAATACAAACAACAAGATAAACATAGAACTACAAGAACATGAAAAACCACAACATATCCGAAACATTCAATAAAGTAGTATAGCCCGTCCGCTGTTTTCCTCAAGGAACCTATTGAAAA
>CAJUOO010000104.1 GCA_910588535.1 uncultured Lachnospiraceae bacterium
CCAAGTCCGCTCTCCGCGCACCGTGGATTTTTTGGATGCAAGCATTTTAGCCAAGCAAATGAATTTTTGGAGAAAAATGGGCTGGAGCCTATTGATTGGCAGATTGAGAATAAATAAATAGATAGGTAGATAACAAAGGCGCGCGAAGAAACTAGCAAGAAAAGCTATATGCGCCCGTGCAGAGAGTAGGGGAAGTGATTGTTTCCCCTACTCAATTTTTTCACTTATTTTGTGGCAAGATGATTTTTTTGTATATCACTTACTACTTTGTTCAGATCTTTTAGGGTGGTTTTAATTGATTTGTTAATGTTGCCTGAGATCTCGGCAAGTTTGCCCACCTCGGTTGCCACGACGGCAAAGCCTCGTCCAGCCTCACCAGCTCTTGCTGCCTCAATGGAAGCATTCAGTGCAAGGATATTCTGTTTATTCTCAATGGAATCCAGTGAGTGAGACTTGTCATTGATCTCTTGGATCAGGCTGACAGCAGAATCAATTCCGGTATCAAGAGAGTGAAGAAGCCCTTCGTTGGATTTTTTCATATATTCAAAATTCACAAGCATATTTACAACATCCCCCAGCAGCTTGGCAGCCGCGCGGATACTTGCCTCAGATTTAATAGGAACCTTTTTCAGTGCGTCTATGTAGGAATCAGGATGAATACCAAATTCTGCGGCGAGCCTGCGAAATTGCTCTTCGTCTGGCTGCTTGGGTAGAACTTGTCCTCCAATGATCTTTCCTAGATAATGTTCTCCAACCATAATATCAACGCTGAAGTCCATCAGGCCTGCGTGACAGAAATAAGTTCCCGTACATTCATTGTCGCATTTAATGCAGCGGCGGCCGCCCTCAGCAGAGCCTCTTGTATATTTCATACAAAAATCAGTAAAACCTATCTCGCTAGAAATATATTTTCCTTCATTGTCGACGGCGATCGTCGCCATTCCGGTTGCCGCTGACCATGTTTTCATAATTTGTTCTAAAAGGTTCAGGTCAAAAAAGTCACGGATATGCATATGCCAAATACCTCCCTTTATCATTATATTGTTAGTATATCATAAAAGAAGGTAAAAGACAATAAAAGACATAGAGCATACAGCAGTTTTGTTCTACAAGGAGGCATTGCAGAATTGGTGAAAAGAGGGTATAATAGAAAATCGTAGTTGTCGCGGATAGAATACATATATGGGAGGGTGCAGAATGGAGCTAGTCAGGAATCAAAGTAAAATAGAGGAGATGAAAAGGAGAGCGAGTGCGCTGGTGGCAGAGATGACACTGGAGGAGAAGGTGTTTCAGATGGTGCATGAGGCGCCGGCGATTAAGCGTTTGAATATCAAGGCGTATAATTGGTGGAATGAGGGGCTGCACGGCGTGGCGAGAGCTGGTGTAGCAACTGTATTTCCACAGGCGATCTCCATGGCAGCAGCTTTTCATGAGGACAGGATGGAGGAAGTTGGGGATGCCATCGCCACAGAGGCAAGAGGAAAATTTAATGTGCAGCAGGAATTTGGCGATACTGGCATCTATAAGGGTTTGACCTTCTGGGCACCCAATATCAATATATTTCGTGATCCGCGCTGGGGAAGAGGACATGAGACTTACGGGGAGGACCCATATCTTACAGGCAGGTTGGCCGTGCGGTTTATCGAGGGACTTCAGGGACATGATGAAAATTATATGAAGGTGGCTGCGTGTGCAAAACATCTGGCTGTACATTCTGGACCAGAGCATATACGCCATGAGTTCAATGCGGAGGTTTCTTTGCAGGATTTGTATGAAACGTATCTTCCTGCTTTTGAGATGTGTGTAAAGGAGGCGAAGGTGGAGGCCGTGATGGGTGCTTACAACCGACTAAACGGGGAGCCCTGTTGTGGAAGTAAGACACTCTTACAGGATATATTGCGGGGAGAGTGGGAATTTGATGGACATGTCACATCAGATTGTTTTGCTGTCCGTGATTTTTATCAGAAGCATCATGTGACGGATACACCGGAGGAGTCCGCGGCGCTTGCCGTGAGAAATGGTTGTGATCTCAACTGTGGTAGAATCTTCACTTCTTTGTTGAAGGCGGCTGAGGAGGGATTGATCACGGAGGAGGAGATTGACAGGGCAGTGATTCGCCTGTTTACCACCCGCATAAAGCTGGGACTTTTTGATGATAACAAGAAGGTGCCATATAGCCAGATAAGCTATCGTGATGTCGATTCGAAAGAGATGCGTGAACTGAATCTAGAAACGGCAAGAGAGTGTCTGGTGTTGCTAAAGAATGAAGATCATCTGCTTCCTCTTGATAAGTCCAAGATAGGGACAATCGGTATTATAGGGCCAAATGCGGATAATCGTCATGCTCTGGTTGGGAATTATGAGGGAACAGCGTCGCGCTATATCACGATACTGGAGGGCTTTGAGGATTATCTAAAGGATGATGTGCGAATCTTTTATTCGGAGGGATGCCATCTTTATCAGGAAAAGATGGGAATGGGAGAGAAGAATAATCGTATCTCTGAGGTTCAGGCTGTATGTAAAGAAAGTGATGTGATAATCGCCTGCATGGGTCTTGATCCGGGACTTGAAGGAGAGGCGGGAGATAAGGGAAATCATTTTGCAAGTGGAGATAAGCCTGATCTACTGCTGCCGGGGATTCAGGAGGAGGTTTTGAAGGTGATTGTCAAGAGTGGTAAGCCGGTGGTGCTTTTGCTCCATTCAGGAAGTGCTCTGGCGATAGACTGGGCACAGGAGCATATTCCTGCGATTATGCAATGTTGGTATCCGGGTGCGCAGGGCGGCAGAGCGATCGCTGAGGCAGTGTTTGGGGAGTATTCTCCGTCGGGGAAGCTGCCTGTCACCTTCTATAAGAGAACACAAGAGCTTCCAGAGTTTACAGATTATTCTATGAAAGGACGAACATATCGCTATCTGGAGACAGAGCCTTTGTATCCGTTTGGCTATGGCTTGACTTACACAGAGTTTTCCTTCTCTGATATAAAGTTTTCAGGTGATCCGACGGATGGACTGACAGTTTCAGCGGTAGTTAAAAATACAGGGTCCATGGCAGCGTGGGAGGTAATTCAGATTTATGTTAAACGAGAGGCAAAAGATACACCAAATCCACAGCTCAAGGGCTTTAGCAAGGTATTTTTTGAACAGGGCGAAGAAAAGGAGATTAAGATTATTCTAAAGCCAGATGCTTTTGCTCTCTGCAATGAGGAGGGACAGAAGGAGATTCTGCCCGGACGTTACAGCGTCTATGTGGGTGATATGCAGCCAGACAGCCGCAGTGAGCAGCTTACAGGGAAGAAGGTATGGCGGCAGGAGATTGAGATAGTTTAATAGGAGGGAAATAGAATGTACAGACAAATTGCAAAGCTGGTTATCTACCGCAATTTAGAAAAGGACAGTATTTTATTTAAGCTGGCAGATATCTGTGAGCGCTTTGTGGAGGAGGATTACCACAGGGAAGCTCTGGTCAATGAGATCTATGCGGAGATTAACAAGCTTTTGGATATTTCGACAAAGTATGGGTTTGATCATAATTTATGGCATTGCTATCTTGCCTATCTTTTGGCGACAAATGAGAATCCTTTTAGTATAACCATGGAGAAAACGGGAGCAGTGGAGGGTTCTGTCAACCGGTTTGCGACGGGAGATTTTGCTATTTTTAAAAATCTGTTTCACTATGATTTTTCTAAGATGGAGCGGGAGCTGGATATTGACTGCTTTAGCACCGTGCTTCACTATCAGGCGATTGCAAAAAAGGAGCAGCGATACAATAAGAGTGTCAGCGATAAGGTGAAGGTGCTGGCAGAACAGATTGACAAGGCAGCATCGCCAGAGGAGATCTTTGTTATTGTGACAGAATTTTACAAGGCATATGGTGTAGGAAAATTTGGTCTTAATAAGGCGTTTCGTGTCAGCCATATCGGTGATGAGGTGGAGCTGTATCCTATTAAAAATACAGATGATGTGCGCCTTTCGGATCTGGTGGGCTATGAGATTCAGAAGAAAAAGCTTATTGAGAACACAGAGGCTTTTGTCCATGGGCGCAGGGCGAACAACTGTCTTTTATTTGGGGACAGCGGCACTGGAAAATCAACCAGCATCAAGGCGATATTAAATGAATATTATGCGCAGGGGCTTCGCATGATTGAGATATACAAGCATCAGTTTCAGGATCTTTCTGCCGTGATCGCGCAGGTGAAAAATAGAAATTATCGATTTATTATCTATATGGATGATCTGTCCTTTGAGGAATTTGAGATTGAATATAAGTATCTAAAGGCAGTGATAGAGGGAGGGCTTGAGACAAAGCCAGATAATGTATTGATTTACGCAACCTCTAATCGCAGACATCTGATTCGGGAGACATGGAATGATCGAAGTGATATTCAGCAGGACGAGGGGATGCACCGCTCAGATACCATGCAGGAAAAGCTGTCCTTGGTGGCGCGCTTTGGTGTAACTATCAATTATTCCAAGCCATCTCAGAAAGAATATTTTGAGATAGTCACAACCTTGGCAAAAAAATACCCTTCTATCACATTGAGTGAGGAGGAATTATGTGCAGAAGCAAATAAATGGGAGCTGAGTCATGGAGGAATATCCGGCAGAACAGCACAACAATTTCTCAATTATCTGGCTGGTAAGGAATTAGAATAAGAATGACGGATATGCGGTGACGGTTGCTCTTTTATATTTTAGAAAGAAGCAGACTCTATCATCAAATATACTGAGTGCATAGTGGAGGAAAATGATTATGAGAAAAACAAGGAAAAGTGTTTTGGCAATGTTAGCAGTTCTTGTAATATCTGGGTGGGTGCTTAGTTTCTCTGCCTGTGGGAAGAAAGAGGGCAATGTAGAAACAAAGTCTTTGTATACTCAAGGTCTGGAAGTGGTGCAGCTTATGTCCGAGATGGTACAATCCGAAGAATATATAGGTATGTATACAGATAACAGCGACATAAAGTCTGTGATACAGAATATAAGCACTGGTGACTATACAGCTCCAAAAGCAGTGTATGCGATTTCCATTGCTGATGAAAACCTTGCCATAATAGGAGAAATTAGAAATCTAAGCCACATTTCGACAGAATTAAAGACGTTTCTCACTCATAGGATCTTTGGCTCTGTGATGGTGCAGCTAAATAGCATGAGTGGTGTGGAGAGCTTGGCGGCAGCCAGTATCTGTACGATTGGAAAGACTTTCGTCAATAAGGATGTGAAGGAAGATGTCATATATCTGTATACATATGACAATGCTATCCCTATCGCTGTGACATTCATTGTTGGTGAAGATCAGACAGTTTCTGCAGATGGTGTATTTATCATGTACGATGCATTTACCTGTGAATCTGTGGAGGAAGTAAAATCTCTGTTTCGTATACTATATGGGGATTATGGAAATTTAGATAATACGTCGATGGAATCCTTGTTCAATGATATGGTTGAAGTGACCGAGGTACTTCCAGAATAAAAAATCTGAAGATGACAAACAGATATCTGAGATTATAAAATAATTTTGGATAAAGTATAGCTTCTTGTAAATATAATATTTTATCTACTGTTTTAAATTTTTTGTATCATTTTCTGAAAAGATCCGTCCGGCGAACTGCCTGTGGTCCTCCGTCACCCCGCTTCCGCTTAGTGAAAAACGCAACGGACGCTAAGCTCGAAACTACCTCGCTATGCGCCGGCGTTTTTCAATAGGTTCCTTGAGAACCACAGGCAGTTCGCCAGACTAT
>CAJUOO010000105.1 GCA_910588535.1 uncultured Lachnospiraceae bacterium
GCTCTATCAGTGTGTGCCAGAGCGGTTTGTAGCTGATGTGCATTTTTCTCCCTGTCTTTCTGCCCCGGATGGGTGCCTGCCCCCATTATATCAGGTTTCTTGCTAATCCACAAATATTTCTTGACGGTATCGCCGGTTCCGTCTGGATTGTGCTCTTCCTTTCCTCTTTTGATCACCTCTAATTAGCCATGACCTGTCTTATCACTTAGGAAGGCTTGCTATACATTTTTTCCATGCCCTTTCCTTTCCTGAATTTCCTGTACAATCTTGTTATAGGCTTTTTTATTTAGACGGTAAATCCGGTACAATCGCATAGATTGCTGTGTTAAATCCTGAGAAAAAGAACTGTGCTAAACACGAAAACAGATAAAAGGGAACCGGCGACTGTCCAACCGTGAAAAAGTACATACAAAACATACTAATTCCTGTCAACAGTGCAAAGATGGAAGCCGAACGTCCCTTGTTATTCTGTGTCATTGCTCCACATAGTGTTCCATAAGGGATATTCACACAGGTATAGCCCAACACCAGAATGCAGTAAGTCACTGCCATATAAACAATCTTTGCTGTGGACGACCAATCAGGGTGTGCCCAAAAAGTCAACATCAGCACAAACGCCGTCAGGGGTGCTGCTATCAAAAGCCACGGGCGGTATCTTCCCCATCTTGTATGCGTTTTGTCACTCAGTCCTCCAATTACCAGATCATTGATTGCATCCCAAAAACGTGAGAATAACATCAGTCCTGCAACCGCACTCATTCCGATTCCAAAAACATCTGTATAAAATATCATCAGGAAATTCCCGACAAACATCCAGCTAAAATTACATCCCACATCGCCCATCCCGTAGGCAATTTTACTGATCAGTGGCACTTTGACATCAGTATTTTTTTGTTCCATTGCAATCCTCCTTGCTATAGATATTGACTAAATTCAATTTTCTCTTTCTTCGGTTCTACAATTGTGAAAAACCTTACACCATTTTCTCCCAAAGGAGAGAAACTGAATCTTGTACTTCAGAGCGGACTGTATCATTTTTTACTCTGCAATGCGTATCACTGCTTTTACAATATCCGCCTTGTTGTTTACACTGTAATCCATCGCCTTCTGTACTTCGTCAAGGCTGAACACGTCTGTTACAATACCTTTTAGATTCACTTTTCCTGCCGCAACTGCCTCGATTGCCATTGGATATATATGGCGATAGCGGAACACGGTCTTGAACGTCAGCTCCTTATCCAGTGCAAGGCTCATAGGCAATGTCATTTCCCCGCTCTTGCTGTAGCCTACCAGCACGATTGTAGCGCCCTTCTTTGTCATATGAATTGTCTGAATCGTTGTGACCTGTGTACCCGCAGTCTCCACTGCAAGATCACAGCCCCTGCCATATGTCAGTTTTCTCACTTCCTCCACAACATCTGTTTTTCCTGCGCTGATCACACCATCTGCCCCAAGCTCCAGTGCTTTCTGAAGGCGCTTTTCCATGATATCCACCACATATACCTTCGACACGCCCATTGCTTTTAACGCCATCATTGTCACCAAGCCGATACAGCCTGCCCCCATGACGACCGCTGTCTGCCCTGCCCTTGCGCCGCCTTGCATTGCAGCATGGAAGCCCACTGCCAACGGCTCAATCAGGGCGCCTTCCATCGTGCTGACATTGTCGGGCAGCTTAAAGCAGAGGTCTGCCTCATGCGCTACATATTCCTGAAATACGCCGTCTACTGGCGGTGTTGCAAAAAAGACAACATCTGGACAGAGATTATAATTTCCCATCTTGCAGAACTCACAGTGCCCGCAGGTCTTTCCCGGTTCCAGTGCAACCCTGTCACCAACCTTCAAGTGCTTTACATCTTTTCCAACCTCCACGATGGTTCCTCCCGGCTCATGTCCAAGCACAAACGGTGGCTCCACAACATAATCTCCTATCGCTCCTGTTTCGTAATAATGCAGATCACTTCCGCAGATACCTACATACTCCAACTTCACGAGCACCTCATTGTCTTTTACTTTCGGGATATCCCTCTCCTCAAATCCCATCTTGCCAATTCCTAACATCACTGCTGTTTTCATTGTTCTTTCCATGATAGTGTCCTCCTTATTTTTTACTTTTATTATCACTTTATTAAATAGTTTTATTATGTATATTATTTTAAATTTAAACAATATAACTGTCAATAATTTTTCATATAAAGCAAAATTTTTTGTTATTTCTGCCAAATTCTTGATTATAATTATGTATAAAATAGACAAAAAAAGAGACTCCATAACTGGAATCTCCAAATGCTAAAATTTGTATTTACACCTGTTCCATAAACAGCTCTATTATTTTCAGGGAAGCTCCCAAAGCAGCTGCACCTGTCTTATGACGACAGGATCTTACAAAAGAACTGCCCTCTGCAAATGTGTTTCTTTTTGATACCTTATCTCGTATATCCTGAATATATTCTCCCATATAACTGCCTACATACCCACCAAGAACAATGTCACAATCAAGAACCATATGGATATTGTTGACTGCAATCGCAAGATAAGTTGTGTATCTGTCCCATGACCAGACTGCTTCCTGCTCCCCTTTTTGCAGCCGTTTAAAAAAATCTTCAAGCTTCCCGTCCGACAAGCACTTTGCAGAACAATATGCATCCACGCACCCCTGTTTCCCACAATAACAGCTTTCTCCATCCGGCACAATGGTCATATGCCCTACTTCCCCGCAGCGATAGTTCTTTCCTTGTTCCAGCCTGTGATTGCTATATACTGCACCTCCCACTGTATTACTCAGCGACAGATAAAAAAAGCGCTCCATGCTTTCTGACTGTATCCCTTCCGCATATGCTCCCGCATTTGCATCATTGAGAAAATAACAGGGATAGCGGAAAAAACAGCTCACTGAAGCAAATGGCAGAGATCGCACTCCCAGTATATGGGAGTCAGCAACCTGCTCCTTATCCAGATCAATAATTCCCGGAAAGGAAATACCAATCCCCAAAATCCGCTGTCCCCCATATCCACTTTTATTCAAAAAAGCCTCCAGCTTAACACTCACTTCACGATAATATTCATCCCCTGTTGTATATGGCAGAAAGATACGCTCGTATCTCAAAATCTCGCCAGTCAGATCCGTGAGAACCAAACTGATATGATTTTTTGTGATATCCAATCCTACTGCTTTGCCCACATTTTCAGAAACAGCCAGTGCTTTTGCCCTTCTTCCGCCTGTGGACTCCAATACTCCCTTTTCTTCCACCAGCCCTTCCTCTATCAGTTCCTTTGTAATCTGGGTTGCTGTCGGAAGACTCATCTTGAGGGCGTATGAAATATCTGGATTTGACGCCATCGCATTTTTGCATATATACCGGAACACGTCATTCCGGTTCTTTCTCTTTACTTCTATATTGGTTATCTTTTTCTTTTCCATCTCTATCTCCTGTACTTTATAAAAGTATTTTTCTAAGTATCTTTATCATATCATAAATGCGGCCAGTTTACCATTATTTTTTCATTGTTATTATTATGTTGTCAAAAAAGTCCGGTTATGATATATTTATTCATAACAACAAATTCTTCTATAAGTGAGGTGAGATTATGGACGGCAGTAGTTGTAGTTGCAGTCGAAGTACAGACAGAGCTTTCATATGGTATCAGATGATTAGCAGCTCCCCGCTGTCCATATTCTGATGGCTTCTATCTTTATATCAATATGAATGTCACTGTCCGTCGCTCAAACTGTACAACAAAAGCAGGGCGGGTATCGTAAACGATACATACGGTAAATGGCAGTGGCGTTTTTATGCCTATTTTTCTTTATAATTCTGCCACTATGCCCGCCTTTACACCACAAAATACGTAAAGGAGGACGGTACAATGAAATTAAAGAATAACACACAAAAGGAACTGATAGCTATTACACAGCATCCTGACTATACAGCGGAGATTATTAAAATCCTTCATAGCAATCTGCTCCCCAAAGTAAAACAGGAACATATTAGAGCTTATCATGAAAAGGATATCGCTTGCACGCTGGAACTGCTGAATGCAGAGGAGCGCAGCAAGTTTTACCCAATTTTCCATTCGAAAGACTTAGCGGATATACTGGAACATTCAGAAAATCCTGTCATATTTCTGAATGAGCTTGGTATGCTCAAAAAAATTGATGTATTACAGCAAATGGAAACTGCTACTGCAGTAGAATGTCTGCGGCAGATGGAAAAAGCAGACCGAAGCAACTTGATGGAACTGATGGACGACGAAACCAGACAAGAGATTGCCCTGCTTGTTTCTTTTGATGAAGATGAAATTGGAAGTAAAATGACCACGAATTATATTTCTGTCCATGCGAACGCAGACATCCGGCAGGCAATGCGTTCCCTGATCGAACAGGCGGCAGAACATGACAATATCTCAACGATCTATGTTGTTGAAAATGATGATACATTAGTAGGAGCAATTGAGCTGAAAGATCTGATTATTGCCCGTGAAGATACCATGTTAGATACGATTACCATGACATCTTACCCTTATGTTTATGCAAATGAGCGAATAGCGGAATGTATCAACCATATCGTAGACTATTCGGAGGATACTATTCCTGTTCTCGATGCAGATAATAAACTGCGCGGTGTCCTGACTTCACAGGACATCATGCAGCTTGTCGATGATGAAATGGGAGAGGATTACGCGAAACTAGCGGGACTCTCCGCTGAGGAGGACTTAAACGAACCACTGAAAAAGAGTCTACAAAAACGACTGCCGTGGCTTGTTACCCTGTTGGGTTTAGGCTTGCTCGTTTCTGGTGTTGTGGGCATTTTTGAAAGTGTCGCGGCACACCTTCCCTTTATTATTGCTTTCCAGTCCCTTGTCCTTGATATGGCTGGAAACTCCGGGACACAATCCCTTGCCGTCACCATCCGCGTTTTGATGGACGAAAAATTAAGTAACAAACAAAAGCTGTCACTGATTGCGAAAGAAGGAAAAGTCGGGCTTATCAATGGATTTATTTTAGGTATCTTGTCCTTTCTGTTGATCGGGCTTTATTTACTTGCGGCAAAAGGACAGCCTGCCATTTCTGCATTTGCTGTCTCATTTTGTACCGGCGCTGCTTTATTGTCTGCAATGTTTTTGTCTGGTCTGTCAGGAACAGTGATACCTTTGATGTTTAAAAAAATAAACATTGATCCGGCTGTTGCTTCTGGTCCTCTTATCACAACAATCAACGACCTTGTCGCTGTTACTGCATATTATGGACTGGCATGGCTTCTTTTGATTCACGTATTGCATTTGTAAATTTAAATAATGTGGAACTGTCGGAAAATATATTATAAACTATATTTTCCGACAGTTCTTTATTCATAATTATTATATTGGATCTATGTCAATACTTTAGCCAAAAAAGTGGAAAGATTATGCCACTTTTGTTAATTCCTCTTCCTCCTTTTATTGAGGTATCTTATAATCCATTGCACTATGGACTCACTTGCGATTATACCTGACTTCTATGTATTCAAAGATTTCCATGCAAAATTCCGGGGGATATGATTCTTGTTTTTTGCCATGTCTGACATCACCTTTGCTTTTTCACTTGATAGCATAGGTTATTCTACTTTTTCTGTCCACACTTATATATTAACACCAATATTATCTCTCTGTTTGTTCAGTCATAATTCCCCAACGAATTCCAAACCTATCAACAAAAACAA
>CAJUOO010000106.1 GCA_910588535.1 uncultured Lachnospiraceae bacterium
AATTTTTTCCAGATTTTTATCCAGACAGACATATCCCTCCACTTTTGTTCCTGATAAGGTCATAGCATCGGTATATTCCTGTGCTGTCACATCCAAATCTGGCACATATGCTTTAATCCATGATAATGGTGTATTCATTCTTCTCTTTCCTCCAGTCTACCATCAAAATCTATACTACATCAAACCCTCACAATCCACTTCACTACTTACTTATAAACTTCACTGTCTTTTCTTATTTATAAGGCTTTCGTCAATATTAAAATTGCTTTAAGAATCTAATATCATTTTCATACAGCAATCTCATGTCATCAATCTCATATTTTAACAGCGCAATGCGCTCAAGACCCATACCGAATGCAAAACCTGAATATTTCTCTGGATCAATGCCACTCATCCTAAGCACTCTCGGATGAACCATACCACAGCCCAATATCTCAATCCAGCCAGATCCCTTACACATTCTACATCCTTTTCCCCCGCATTTAAAGCAGGTTACATCCATCTCTGCGCTTGGCTCCGTAAATGGGAAATGATGAGGGCGAAATTTCACCTTTGTCTCAGCTCCAAACAACTCTCTGGCAAATTCTGCTAAAGTCCCCTTTAGATCGGCGAACGTAATATTCTTGTCAATCACCAAGCCTTCAATCTGATGGAAAGACGGAGAATGTGTCGCATCCACCTCATCTGATCGGAACACTCGCCCCGGTGCCAACATGCGGATGGGAAGCTTTCCTAACTCCATAGCTCGCACTTGAACGGGAGAGGTCTGTGTCCGCAACAGAATCTTATCATTGATATAAAAAGTGTCCTGTTCATCCTTCGCCGGATGATTCGCCGGGATATTCAGTGCCTCAAAATTATAATAATCCAACTCTATCTCTGGCCCCTCCATCACCTCATAGCCCATACCGACAAAGATTCTCTCTACCTCCTCCAGCGCTATTGTATTCGGATGACGATGGCCGACATGATTCTTCTTTGCTGGAAGTGTCACGTCGATCACCTCTGCCTTCATCTGCTCCTCTCTGGCTAAAGCAGAAAGTTTTGCCTTTGTCTCCTCCAGCTTATTCTCAATTACCTGCCTGACATCATTTACCATCTGCCCAAACTTTGGTCTCTCCTCCGCGGTCAGATCTTTCATGCTCTTTAATAAAGAAGTCAGCTCACCCTTTTTTCCAAGATAAGAAACACGAATATCATTTAACTTATCCAGTGCGTCGGAGGACTCAATCTGCCTCATGGCTTCCTCTCTAATTTGCTTTAATCTGCTGCTGTCCATAACAATCTCCTTTCCAATCCATCAAGCTCATCATTTCCTTATACACTCCTGCACATAAAAAAACCTCCATCCCATAGGGACGGAGATTTTTATCCGCGGTACCACCCTGATTCCTGCCATCGCAGGCACTCATACAAGCGTAACGTGCTTACTGTCGGCACTTCTTAACAGACTTATTCATTCCTTCAGAAGCGCAGCTCCAGCGGGAAATTCAATATCTGCCTGAACCAAGGAATACTTTCAGCCGCTGGAATCCCCTCTCTGCTGGAAAACAGATATCTACTGACGCCTTCATCGCTTTTATTTTCTACCTACTTTATCATAGAGTTAAAAAACTGTCAAGATAAATTTTCTATCTATAGTTGTCTTAATCCGTCTTTCATTATTTCGAATAACAAAATTCTATTCGTTAAAAACATCTACGCAAAAATCACTGCTTTTTATACTTCCCCCAAAGCTTTTTCATGGTAAGCCACAGAGAACCTGTAATACAAACAGAAGAATACGCGCCACATACAATTCCAACCATCAATGGCAAAGCAAATTCCTTAATAGACGCAACTCCCATAATATATAGTACTAAAACCATCACAAATGTAGTAAGAGAGGTATAAATACTTCTTGTCAATGTCTGTGTGATGCTCTTATTTACAATATCATTGTAATCAATCTCTTCTGTCTTATCTGCAAGATTCTCTCGAATACGATCAAATATTACGATCGTTGCATTGATGGAATATCCCACAATCGTCAGCATACAAGCAATAAAAGTATTTCCCACCGCAATTCTGGACACTGCATAAAAACCAAATACAATCAACACATCATGTAGCAATGCTATCACAGCACTTGCCGCAAATTTTATATCACTAAAGCGAATCCAAATATAGAGAAGCATCAATATAGTCGCAATGATGACGGCTGTCACTGCATCACCCTTCATCTCAGAGCTAATGCTTGGACTGATAGTCTCCGCCGTAATCAAAGTTTCATCCACGCCAAACTGCTCCACCAAGGCCTGATTCAATGCTTGTCTGGTATCTGTATTAAGTTCCTTCGTCTTGATCACAAATGCTGTGCTGCCCTCAATCTTTTGAAGCTGTGGCGTCTCATCACCTGTAATCTCCTTGATAACAGGAAGCACCTTAGACTCAAAGTCCACCAAGGTATACTCCTCGTTAAATGTGACGTTCGTTGACGTACCTCCCGCAAACTCTATGCTATAATTCAGCGCTCCACCGATGGAAGAACGATTGACAAAGGTAAAGCACACACCAAATACAATCAACGCTGCAGATATGCCAAAGAACAAATTTTTGGGCTTGACAAATGATATTGTCTTTCTCTCCTTCTGAACACCGTACCATTTCACATCACGAAATCCAAGATGATAGAACAAATACATAACAAACCTTGACACCACCAACGCCGTAAACATAGACAGCACAATACCTAACAACAATGTCTGCGCAAATCCCCTTATTGTGCCAGAACCCTTGTACATCAGCACCAGAGCCGCGATAATAGTGGTTACATTGCCGTCAATAATGGCAGACATCGCCTTATTAAAACCAACTTTTATTGCCGATTGAACTGTCTTGCCAGCCGCAAGCTCCTCCTTAATTCTCGCATAGATAATAACATTTGCATCCACCGCCATACCAATAGAAAGAACAATACCTGCGATGCCCGGCAGGGTAAGTGTTAAATCAAATGCATTCAGCAAACCAAGCATAAGACCAACATACAAGGTAAGTGCGATAGCAGACGCCACGCCAGAGATGCGGTATGCCAGAATCATAAATACAATCACAAGGATAAAGCCGATCAAGCCTGCCATCAAACTGGTGGAGATCGCTTCCTCTCCCAGCTTTGCGCCGACAACGTTCGATCTCAGCTCCTTTAATTCCAGAGGCAGCGAACCAATTCGAATGGTGGAAGCCAGATTGGATGCTGTGTCATAATCTGGCATCCCAGTAATCTGACATCTGCCGTCCGTGATTGCCGTCTGCACACTGGGGGCACTGATAACCATATTATCATAGATAATAAATATCGCGTCATGGTTTACAACAGCTTTCTCCGTAGCGGCAGCAAACGCCTGTTTTCCTGTCTCTGTAAGCTCCAAGGATACTATATATTCTCTTAAGCCTGTCGTAGAATCATTGTAGGAGGCAGGCTGCGCATCCTCCACATCACTGCCTGTCATAATGACATTGCCTTCCATATCGACAAAAACAAGGGCACCCGGCTTTCCAAGCTCCTGCAATATCGCGTTGGCATCTGTCACGCCGGGAATCTCCACATTAATCCGGTTGCTGCCCTCCTGATACACATCGGACTCCGTGCTGTAATTCTGCACACGAAGCTGAAGCTTGTACACCGTGTCAGCCAGCTCCTCCTGTGTAAAATCTCCAACAGCCTCATAGGTAATACTCACACCACCCGCCAAATCAAGCCCAAGCTTAATATTTTTGGCCGCTCCTGTCTTCGTCTGCCCAATGCCAAACACAACTGTCAGACCAATCAGCAGCATTACCGCCAACAATGCAGCCAGCTCTAAGATATATTTCGTCTTAGAATTTGCATTTGTATTCATTCTTCTTCTCCTTCCTGATTATCGGCTAATGCCGCTTTTATCATAATCGCACATTCCACTCTCTTCCTCTCCAGCTCACAACCAATATCATAAGCATCGGTGATAGATCCATGGAATTTATAGGAATTTGCAGCACATCCGCCACTGCAGTAGAATCGTGCAAAACACTCTTGACATTTTTCCTTGGCGTATACATTGCACAGCTTAAATTCATCACAAATCTGCGTATTCGTGATCCCATCCTTCACATTTCCCAGAAAAAATTTCTCCTCCCCGACAAACTGATGACAAGGATACAGATCACCCCACGGCGTAACTGCCAGATATTCTGTACCTGAGCCACAGCCGGACAAACGCTTTGCCACACATGGCCCCTGTTCTAAATCTATCATAAAATGGAAGAATTGGAATCCACGTCCTTCCCTCTGCCTTTTAATATATTCCACCGCAAGTCTGTCATACTCTTCATAGATAGCAGAAATATCCTCCTCGCGTATCGCATACTCCTCCTCTGGTGAAGCGACCACCGGCTCCATTGACAACTGTGTAAATCCAAGATCAGCATAATGAAGTACATCCTGTGCAAAGTCCAGATTATGGCGAGTAAAAGTACCTCTTACATAATATCTGGCCTGCTCTCGGCTCTCGACAAATTTCTGGAATTTTGGCACGATCACATCATAGCTGCTCTTGCCATTCCGGCACGGCCTCATTCTGTCATTCACTTCTTTTCTGCCATCAAGACTGAGCACGACATTGCTCATCTCTTTATTGCAAAATTCCATAATCTCTTCATTTAATAACATACCATTTGTCGTCAAAGTAAAGCGAAATAATTTATTGTGCTCTGCTTCCTTCGATCTGCCATAGAGCACTAACTCCTTCACTACTTCCCAGTTCATCAAAGGCTCACCCCCAAAGAAATCCACCTCCAGATTTCTCCTGCTGCCTGAATTTTCTATAAGAAAATCAAGAGCCTTTTTTCCAACCTCCAAGCTCATAAGGGCTCTTCTGCCGTGATACTCTCCCTCCTCCGCAAAGCAATAGCGGCAGGCAAGATTACATTCATGAGCGATGTGCAGACACAGCGCCTTCACCACAGTCTTTCGCTTCTTAAAATCCAAAACATAATTCTTGTAGGTATCCTCCGCATAAAGCTGTCCTGCCTCCTTAAGCGAAATCACCTCCTGTATTGCCTCTTTAAGCTCGCCCTCTGCATACTTGCCCGAAAGTTCCCTTATTACACTATCTGCAGACATCTTCTCAAACAGTGGAATCACATCATATACAATCTCATCCACCACATGAACAGAGCCACTATTTACATCTAATACTATATTATAACCATTATTTTTATATTGATGAATCACGCTATTTTTTTCCTCTCTCATGTATCTATATTGTGCCAACAATCTTATCTGCCACACCAATTTTCCATTCATCAACCCTGCGAGCAAGATGATGGAACGTCCAGCTTACCATACAGCAAAGCTGTGGGGATATGTGACCCTCGCGGCAGTCTCCAATATCCTTCTCTACATAAGACTGCGCAATCGAATAAGGGAACAATGATTTCCCCTACTCGTCGCGTGGGTGCGGACAGCTTTCTCTGCTTTTCCCTATGTGTCCCTGCGCATAAATAAAGGGACTGTCGCAATAAGATTTAATTATACAAGATATTGTATATATGTAGTGCTAT
>CAJUOO010000107.1 GCA_910588535.1 uncultured Lachnospiraceae bacterium
TTTCCCGAAAATGATACAACAAATTCTTAACAGGAAATAAAGTATAAAATTTACATAAGGTAATATGTTCCTGCATTATAGAAGCATATGATTTTTTTGATTAGTCGGGATGATTTGTTAGAGAGTTAATTATTGAGCAAACATTGCATTTTTGCAAGAGAGAGTAGAGATGAAAGATGCTTTTATGAATAAAAAATGGTTTACATGATATAAACCATTTCATAGCATGAATACATTGTATAGTTTATCACATTTTAAAAGAAAAGTCTAGTAATTTTTTTCTTCAATGATAGAATATGAGTACAGTTAAGCTTTTATATTTTAAAGATAAAGCTTAGCTGCGACACTATAGTTGTCGGTATGCTGTATAAGCAGTGTACTGCCACAGAAAACTACAGAAAGGAGAAATTCTATGATTCAAGTAGAATGTGTATCAAAGTCGTTTCGCGTAGCGAGGCGGAACGCAGGTTGGAAGGAAGCTGTAAAGTCTTTGTGGCACAGAGAGTATGAAATTGTGCAGGCATTGAGCCAGATCTCATTTGTAATTCCAGATGGGGAGATGGTGGGCTATATCGGGCCAAATGGAGCCGGTAAGAGCAGTACCATAAAGATTTTAAGTGGAATTCTGACACCAGAAGAGGGAAATGTAACAATCAACGGGAGGACACCTTGGAAACAGCGAAAAGAGCATGTAAGAGAGATAGGAGTAGTCTTTGGACAGCGCACCCAGTTATGGTGGGATGTGCCTGTTATTGATTCTTTTTATCTGTTAAAGGATATCTATTCTGTACCAGAAAAATTATTTCAGGCAAATCTGGAGGAGCTGATAGAGCTTATGAATTTGTCCGAGATTGTTCGGACTCCGGCAAGACAATTATCTTTGGGACAACGTATGCGCTGTGAAATAGCGGCATCTCTGCTTCACAGCCCCAAAATTTTATTTCTGGACGAGCCGACCATCGGTCTGGACGCAGTGTCAAAGCTTGCCGTGAGAGAATTTATTCGTAAACTAAATGAAACAAAGAAAATAACGGTGATCCTCACCACCCATGATATGCAGGATATTGAGGCGCTGGCAAAGCGAATTATATTAATTGGCAAAGGAAAGATTCTGTCAGACGGTTCTCTCTCCGAGCTAAAGCAGCAATTTCCTAATGAGGAGGGATTGGATGAGATGATAGCGCAGCTCTATCAGCGCTATCAAATTTAATGGGGAGGTGTGTGATGAAAAAATACCTTAGTTTTTTTCGCATGAAGTTTATGGCAGGTATCCAATACCGAATCGCAGCTTTTGCAGGAATGGCAACGCAGTTTGCGTGGGGAGGGATGGAAATTCTAATCTATCGTAGCTTTTATCTGGAGAATCAGGATACATTTCCTATGCAGATGCAGGCGCTGTCAAGCTATATCTGGCTGCAGCAGGGATTTCTCGCCCTATTTTCTGTGGGGATGTTTGAGAATGATATCTTTCAGTCGATCACAAGAGGAGATGTTGCCTATGAATTGTGTCGTCCTTGTGATCTGTATTCTATGTGGTATTTCAGAAATATAGGGATGAGGTTGTCTAGGGCACTGCTTCGTTGTGTGCCGATTTTTATGGTCTCAGTGTTTATTCCTGAGCCATATGGTCTGGGTCTTCCGGTTTCCTTTGAGGCAGCAATCTTGTTTTTTATCGCAGGAACAATCGGTTTTTTAAATGTGATAGCTTTTGTGATGATTATCTATATCAGCACTTTTTATACGCTATCTATGCAGGGAATGAGAATATTTTGTATAGCGATTGTGGAAACGTTCAGCGGCTCTCTTATACCCATCCCATTTTTACCAGATGGACTTCGACAAGTGGTGGAGCTGCTTCCCTTTGCTTCTTTGGAGAATGTTCCCCTGCGCATCTACGGCGGTGATATAGCTGGGATGCAGGCGTTGCAGGCAATTCTGTTACAGATATTTTGGTTAGTTGTGATTGTCGGAATTGGAAGGGCGTTGATGCAGAAAGCACTGAAACAGGTTGTGGTTCAGGGAGGATGAGAGTGTATGAAATTATATCTACATTATTTTAGTATACATATGAAAAGCATGATGCAGCACAAAATGTCTTTTTTCCTGACGATGATAGGGCAGGTGATTATGACAATCACAGCATTTTTTGGAATTTATTTTATGTTTTTGAGATTTCATTCTGTCAGGGATTTTACCTATCAGGAAGTGCTGTTAGGCTACAGTGTTGTGTTGTTTTCTTTTTCGCTTGCTGAAATGTTTGCCAGAGGATTCGATACCTTTGCTTCAATGATTTCTAATGGAGAATTTGACCGAATTATGGTAAGGCCAAGAAACGAGATTTTTCAGGTACTTGCCACTCGAATTGAATTTACCAGAATAGGAAAATTCTTACAGGCATTGTTTATGATGTTGTATGTGTTTTTGACAAGTGATATTCAATGGAATGTGTATAAGGTGGCGGTGGTTGTGTTAATGATTGCCGGCGGAGCTGCGTTGTTTTCAGGTTTGTTTCTGATCTATGCTGCTATATGTTTTTTTTCAACACAAGGGCTGGAATTTATGAATATCTTTACAGATGGAGGCAGAGAGCTGGGAAGATACCCTCTTGGTATCTATGGAAATGCAGTGCTTAAGTTTTTTACCTTTGTGGTGCCTCTTGCGATGGTACAGTACTATCCACTTCTTTATCTCACTGGCAGAGACAACAGAGCAATGATTGCGTTCTGTCCGCTTGCGGGATTCTTCTTTCTTATTCCGAGCTGGATACTGTGGAGAATAGGAGTAAGACATTACACCTCGACAGGATCGTAAGTAGACAAGAAATCTATAGATAGTTTTGTGAACTTCAGTGTATAAAAAACGGTTGACATAAAATTGCCAACCGTTTTTTGGGCGAGATACATTATCTAGTCTATCATAGTGAGAAAGAAAAGTCTAGTATAATTTTTTTATTTTGTTAAAATGGGATTGATAAGGAGGATATAACGATGAATGGATATAAAGCAAGTGATAGAAGAACAGAAGAAGAATTTTTTACATTTTGTCAAGAGATTGTTCAAGAAAATATTGATAAATATCAAAAACAGTCTATTCAATTAGGCATTGATATCAAGGCATTATTTGATCATTATCACTCAGATAACCCTGAACTGCACAATGCTCTGGCGATGAGTATTGATATGAAGGCTCAGGTGGATAATTCTCTGGCAAAGAATGAGAAGGCATTGGAGAAGTTGTATTTTGGGCGTGTGGATTATATGGATAAGGAGGATGGGAGAAAGTATACACTATATATTGGGAAAAATGGGGTGGTGAAGGATGGTTTAGAGCCTCTGATTATTGACTGGCGTGCACCGGTTTCCAGTATCTATTATGAAAATCAGGTAGGTGAAGGTTCTTATCAGGTGCCGGAGCAGGCGAAAAGACAGGTTACTCTGGATAGAAAGCGAACGTATGAGATTGTGCAGAGGAAGCTTCTTGATTTCTATGACGCGGAGGTGATCGCCAATGATGAGCTTTTGACAAAGTATCTTGGAAAGAATAAAGAGGCAGTTTTAGGGGAGATTATAGCAACGATTCAGAAGGAGCAGAATGATATTATCCGACAGACGCCTTATCGGAATATGGTGGTTCAGGGTGTGGCGGGAAGTGGTAAGACAACGGTGGCGATGCACAGGATTTCGTATATTCTGTATAATTATGGAGATCGGTTTAAGCCTCAAGAGTTTTTTGTGATTGGCAGTAATAAGATGTTGTTAAATTATATCACAGGCGTATTGCCAGATCTGGATGTGCGGGGAATTAACCAGATGGTTATGGAGGATTTCTTTATCTGGTTGTTGGACAAAGATTATAAGGAAAAGAGCTATAAGGTACTGAGAAAGGAGCCGGGAGAGGAGGAGCAAATTCTGGGGCAATTCCAGCGCCTAAAGGGTTCTCTTGGCTGGCTGGATTGTCTAAAGAAATATCTGGATAGGCTGGAGAAGAGGAAGATACAAGTAGAATCTGTGATCTGTTGGGACGAGGTGGTGTACTCGAAGGAGGCGATACAAGCTTTTCTTGACAATAATAGCCGATTCTCTCTTAGAAATAAGATGGATATGTTAAATAAGAGAGTGATGATTAAGGTGAAAGATTATCTGAGAATGATGTCGGCAGAATCTCATGTTGTCCGGGCTGAGAGCAAGAAGTACAAGAATTATTTTGGTAATTGTGTATGGAAAACTTCTGTTTTGGAGCATTATATAGAGTTTGTGGAGGAGCTGGCAGAGGAAAAGAAGGAATATCAGAAGGAGCTTCAAGCGCTTGCAATGAAGCTTTTGAAAAAGGAGCTTGATGTATATGATCTGGCGGCAATGGTATATCTGAAACATAGAATAAAAGATATAGAGGATAACGATATGGTTAAGCATATTGTGATCGATGAGGCGCAGGACTTCGGCAGCTTTGTATTTAAAGTGATGAAGGAGGTACTTCCAAAGGCGACCTATACAATTATGGGTGATGTGTCGCAGAATATAAACTATTCTTCTGGAATGAATGATTGGGAGGTGTTAAAAAATAAGATTTTTTCTCCAGAGAGGGATTCTTTTTATGTGCTGGCTAAGAGCTACAGAAACACGATAGAGATATCAGAGTTTGCGCAGATTATACTAAGACATGGTTCTTTTGCGAATTATCCGATTGAGCCGATTATCCGCCATGGGAAGAAGCCAGAGATCTTATGTGATATTGCAGAGGGAAAGCTTTTGGAGTGTTGTGTCAGGACGATTGAGGAATGGCAGAAGGAGGGGTATGAGACAATCGCCGTGATTTGTAGGGATAAGGCAGAGAGCGCAAAGGTGAGAGGGATGCTCTCAAAACAAGTTGTGGTTGAGCAGACGGAGGCGGAGGATGCAGTATTTTCCACTGGAGTGATGGTGCTTCCTGTTGCATTGACAAAGGGATTGGAATTTGACACTGTATTTTTGTGGGACCCGACAAAGATGAAATATCCTTGTAATGATGCCAATGTAAAATTATTATATGTGGCAGCGACCAGAGCACTGCATCAGCTTGTGGTAGCGGCGGAGGGAGAATTGTCAGAGATACTGATGGAGTAGATAAGCCTTTGAAAAAATGTGGGGCTGTCGCATTAAAAAAATAAATACAAAATAGTAGTACTTCTTGTATTTGTCATACGTTATCTGCTGTATCATTTTCTGGAAAGATTCGTCCGGGGAACTGCCGGTGGTCCTCCGTCACCCCGCTTGCGCTTAGTGAAAAACGCAGCGGACGCTAAGCTCGAAACTACCTCGCTAAGCGCCG
>CAJUOO010000108.1 GCA_910588535.1 uncultured Lachnospiraceae bacterium
GCAAAATAAGGAAATTTTTTATTTAATTGTGTTTAAGAAGTGGCAAACTCGGGAGGCTGATTTCAGCAGGAAGCAGACAAAGCAAGCGAATAATGGCGCAAGGAGATATGCTTGATACGTTGAAAATTTCTGACTGGCATGTTATAATAAATCAGTAGTGTCCGCGCAATACCACGGAAAGCGTCCAGAGCAGGAGGATAAAGCAAAAGAGGATGGATGAGTTGGAAAAATCTACCATTTCTGTGGAAGAGCAGTGAAGTACGAAAGGGGAAGAGGTAAGAAGGAGAAGTACAGGATGGATGAAGTATTAAAATTTGATGAGGGGAATCATGTCGCTTATATCGTGCTGAATGCTGTGGTTGTGCCGGAGCCTAAATTTAGTGAGGCCGAGTTAATATGGGATTACATAAAGGAGAATGAATATCCGCGCTCTACGGCTAGAAAGCTGATTTTATTTTTTAATAGTTGTGCGGACGACGGCAGACCGTTATCGGGGATTACAAAGGATCAATTTGAACAAATGCTTGTCAATAAGGAGGCAGATTATCGTTCACTTATTAAGCTGTTTGGAATTACAGGGGATGATAATCTTAACTGGAACAGCATGGCGTGTGATACAGTAGAATTTGCCAGAAAGAAGCTTGGAAGATTGGTGGGAAGAAAGACACGGGAGCAGTATTTTAGGGGGAATACAGTGTCTGTTATAGATTCTGACCATCCAAAGCTGGCGCTGACCTTTCTGGATAATGCTATGTATTTTACAAGCATGACGAGCTTTGAATCGGGAACACCGGTGCGGGATGTCACGACAAGCAATATTATAATTGAGACGGCGGTGGCGCTAGTAATCTGGTATTTTAGGGGGATAGGGATTGGAAGCTGTCGGATGTTTTCTAAGGAGGAGGCTGTCGAGGAACTGTACACAAATGAGATTTATGAGTATTTAAAAAGATTTCCTCTTATGAGAAGATTTGTGTACGGGAAGGCGGAATATATGTTTCCTGTCTATAGTACATTGAAGAATCCCGATAAAGTATTTGAGAAGATTGTGATGGAGATTGCTGAGTATCTTGGAGTGGGAATGAATCTGGAAGGGTTTCATAAGAAAGAAACCTATAGGGATATCTGCACAGCCAGAGAGCAGCAATACAAGGATACAATTAGAGAATTGCGACAAAAGATGAAGGATGCTGTCACAAAGGCAGACAGCAGCAGAGGATTGAAGGATGATGTGGAAAGCCTTAAGATGGAGGTTCACAAGTTTCAAGATCGATTGACACGGATGGAGGAGGGCGGAGAATTGCAAGATATGATAGACAGCTTAAGATCTGTGATCCTAGAGCTGGAGCATAAGGTGAATGTGCTGGAGGATGAGAATCTGCGAAATCGAACAAAGCTTAGACAGATGGAGCATCAAGTGAGAATAAGAGGAAAGAAAAAATAATTGTGTGATAAGGAGGCTTGTAAAACATGGGAGAGATGGAAAAGAAGGAAGTAGAAAAAAGTGATTATGACGCGGTCAATGATTTTTGTAAAATGATGGGTGATATACAGGGCAAGCTCCTTCGTATTATCAGGGAGAAGGAAGCTCTTGAAAGAGAGAATAAGGAGTTAAAGGATCGCATTAAGGAGCTGGGAGAGCAGGTTAAGACAGCGAAGAAGGAGTCTGAGAAGGCACAGGAGAATACGGTTGATAAGGAAGCTTTGCAGCATGAAAACACAAAGCTTAGAGAGTATATTTTTGAACTGTCAAAGAGACTTGAAAATGCAAAGACGGAGGCGGAGCGCATTGAAGTTAATCATTCCGGCATAGAGGCGCTTACAAGAGAAAATGAAGCGATCCGCAAAGCAATCAAGGAGGTTCAGGAGCGAAATGTATTTCTTGCGGGGAAATACAAAGAGCTGGAGCAGTATCTGGCAAAGTATGAGGAAGAACAATAAAGGATATAAGAATGTTGGAAGTAAAAGGAAAATATAATGAGGCAAAGATTTTCACAGATGTAGTGGATCATGCATCGGTGTCACAGATTCAGAAGATTTTGGATCAGGAGTTTGTGAGTGGGAGTAAGATCAGGCTGATGCCAGATGTACATGCGGGTGTTGGTTGTACAGTGGGGCTTACAATGACAATCACAGATAAGGTGGTTCCAAATTTTGTCGGGGTGGATATTGGCTGTGGCATGGAGATTGTCAGACTTAAGGAAAAACGTATGGAGCTGCAAAAGCTGGATAAGTTGATCTATGAAAAGATTCCGTCTGGCTTTCACATTCGCGAGAAAGTACATAAGTACGCCAACGAGCTTGCGCTGGAAGAGCTACATTGTGGAAAGTATGTTATGCTTGACAAGGCAGAGAGAAGCCTTGGCACATTGGGAGGTGGGAATCATTTTATTGAGATAGATCAGGATGAGGAGGGCAATCTCTATCTTGTTGTCCACTCAGGTAGCCGTTATCTGGGGCTTGAGGTGGCAGAGTATTATCAGGAGGAGGGCTTTCGTGAGCTTAATAGCCCTTCAAAGGAAGAGCTGGAAAGGCTGGAGCAGGAAGCAGGAAGAAAAAAAGAGCTTAAAAAGAATATCCGGGCTTTAAAAAGAGAGAGAAAGACAGATATTCCAAAATCTCTTGCCTATGTGTCCGGTGAGCTGTTCTCCAAGTATATTCATGATATGAGGATTGTGCAGGAGTATGCACTGCTTAACCGTCAGGCGATGATCAATGAGATTGTGAAGGGCATGAAGTTGCATGTGGTGGATCAATTTACAACTGTTCATAATTATATTGACACAGATGACATGATTGTGAGAAAAGGCGCTGTGTCAGCAAAAAAGGGCGAGCGGCTTTTGATTCCTATCAATATGCGAGATGGTTCGCTTTTGTGTGTGGGCAAGGGAAACGAGGATTGGAATCAATCAGCTCCACATGGAGCGGGCAGACTGATGAGCCGATCAGATGCAAAACAGTCCTTTACTGTATCAGAATTTAAAAAACAGATGAGCGGAATCTATACTACTTCTGTCAATTCTGGGACCTTGGATGAATGTCCGATGGCGTATAAAGGAATGAAGGATATTGTTGATAATATTGGCGATACAGCAGATATTCAGACAGTGATAAAGCCCATATATAATTTTAAGGCGGGAAGTGAGTAAGCCTTTTTCTCATATATTAATGTCACCTTCCATATATTGTAATAATCTATGGTTTGAGGTGCTTTATGAGCAATTCCCGTCTACATCCAGTTATTCATGGTACGCTGCTTTTGACGGCGGCCGGTTTCTTAAGCCGTATTCTTGGTTTTTTCTATAGAATCTTTCTGTCAAATCAAATTGGCGCGGAGGGTATGGGAATCTATCAGTTGATTTTCCCGGTGTATGGGCTATGTAACGCTGTCTGTACCGCCTCCGTCCAGACGGCTGTCTCCCGCTATACTGCTTATGAATATTCCAGCCACTCTAGAAAAGGGATGAGACGAACTCTTTTTGCTGGTTTATTTTTATCTGTGTCACTTTCCACACTGCTCGGCGCATGGGTTTATTTGAATGTGGAGCCGATCGCAATCTATTATCTAAGAGAGAGGCGCTGTATTCTTCTCCTTCAAATTATGGCGCTTTCTCTTCCGATAGGGGCTGTGCACAGCAGCATCAACGGGTATTATTATGGAATCCAGAAAGCATCGGTTCCTGCTTTTTCCCAGCTTGCAGAACAGCTTGTGCGCGTGTGTTCTGTCTACCTGTTTGTTATGATAGCTCTACAAAACAATCAACCTGTCACACCTGTCCTTGCTGTATATGGTTTATTGCTTGGTGAGGCTGCCTCAGTTTTCTATTGTTTGCTTGCCTTAAGTCTACATGAGAAAAGCTCTAACATAGAAGATTCAAAAAGGGCGCCATCGTTTTATTTGCAGCTAAAAAGAATTCTTTTTCTTTCTGTTCCACTATCTGCGAACAGACTGTGTTTAAGTTTGCTGCAGAGCATTGAAGCGGTGTGCATCCCTACCTCTCTTCGACTTTTTGGGCTTGGCACGGGGGAAGCGCTGGAGGTTTATGGTATTTTAACTGGTATGGCAATGCCTTTTATTCTATTTCCTTCCGCGCTCACAAACTCCATCGCTGTTATGCTTCTGCCTGCTATTGCACAGGCGCAGGCTCTGGGCGATCCACTTAAGGTAAGGCAGGTGTCAGGGCTGGCGATCCGATTTAGCCTGATGATTGGAATATTATTCACTGGAATCTTTGCTTTTTGTGGAGAGGAGATGGGAGAGCTTATCTTTCATAACCAGACGGCTGGGCTTTATATTAGTATTCTTGCATGGCTGTGCCCTTTTTTGTACATTACGACGACTGCTGGAAGTATTTTAAATGGTTTAGAAAAAACAGGAATCACATTTTTGCATAATATGCTTTCCTTGGCGGTGAGGATCTTATTTGTTTTCTATGTTGTTCCACAGACGGGAATTTTAGGCTATCTGTGGGGGATGTTGTTAAGCCAGCTTGCTATCTCAGCGATGCATCTGTATTCTGTGAAGCGAAGGGTGGATTTTTCTTTCTCTGCCTATACTTTTATTGTGCTTCCAACTCTCAAGATATTGTTTTCTCTTTTTTTGACAGAGGCGATGGTTCATTTTTTGCCGACTTCGCTGGTTTCGCCGCTGCTCTTTCTTGTCTGCCGGGTTGGAATGATAGCATTGTGTTATACTTTGCTTCATATTAAGGAGATAAAACAATTTATTTATTCAGAAAAAAGTAGGAAATATTAGCTGACGAGGACGCAAAAACATGGGCGAGAAGACAAGGATTATATTGTTATGCTTGAGCTGTTTGCTTAGAGTATAATTATCATTGGCAAAAATAAAAGGGGCTGTTGCATTAAGAAAAACCTATACAAGATATTATAACATCTTGTAAATTTTATACTTTATCTGTTGTATCATTTTCTGGAAAGGTCCGCCCGGCGAACTGCCTGTGGTTCTCCGTCACCCCGCTCTCGCTTAGTGAAAAACGTAGCGGACGCTAAGCTCGAAACTACCTCGCTAAGCGCCGGCGTTTTTCAATAGGTTCCTTGAGAACCACAGGCAGTTCACCGGGCTGTTTTTATCAGTTAGGCAAAACACGCTGTAGCTCTGTTTGTACAGGAGCAATAGATAGTTTTGTTGTATTCTTAATGAAAATTTGATGATTTATAAATACAAATAAGTGAAACATAAAATAGAGTTACAAATATATGAAG
>CAJUOO010000109.1 GCA_910588535.1 uncultured Lachnospiraceae bacterium
TTTTCACTAAGCGGGAGCGGGGTGACGGAGAACCACAGGCAATTCGCCGGGCGGATCTTTCCAGAAAATGATACAACCGTTTTTTAACAGCAGATAAAGCATATAATTTACAAGGTGTTATATTATTCTGTATGTGTTTGTCTCAATGCACAGTCTCATAGGTTCGTTAAAAAAAATTGAAAATACTATACTTTCAAGCATACATATGTTATCATAAATGCGAAGTAATACTATATGGAAATAACATATGGACGTGGATCTGTATATTCAATCCAATATCATAGTGTCTGATGTGTAAAATATAGACAAAAAATAATTTCAGATGACTACCATTGGAACAACGGGAAGCTACACCTGTGGAGATGGAGGTAGCAAAGTCTGCTAGTCAGGAATCTCATCACTAAAGTGATAGGAGGTTCAAAGAATCCGTTGTAATACTGCCAGAAAAATAGGAGGGGATAGTATAATGCAATTTCGTGATTTACAGGCACAATATCAAGTATTGAAGTCTCAGATAGATTCTGCTGTCACAGCGGTTATGACAGATGCTGATTTTATATCCGGGAGAAAGGTGAGCGAGCTGGAGGAGCAGCTTGCGGCTTATGTGGGAGTAAAGCATTGTATTTCCTGTGGAAATGGGACAGATGCGCTGACATTGGCTTTGATGACTCTGGATATTGGTGCTGGAGATGCTGTATTTGTGCCAGATTTTACTTTCTTTGCTTCTGGAGAGACCGTTGCCTATGAGGGAGCAGTGCCGATTTTTGTTGATGTGAGAGAGGACACATTGAATATATGCTCAGATTCTTTTGAGAAAGCTATATGGAAGGTAAAGAAGGAGGGAAAGCTTATTCCTCGTGCAGTGGTCACAGTGGATTTGTTTGGTCAGCCAGCCGATTATAGTCGAATAAAGGAGATAGCAAAGGAATATGGTCTAGCAGTGATAGAAGATGCGGCGCAGGGGTTTGGAGGAGCGATAGATGGGAAGCGGGCGTGTAGCTTTGGAGATATTTCCACTACCTCTTTTTTTCCTGCTAAGCCACTGGGCTGTTATGGAGATGGCGGCGCAGTGTTTACTGACAATGATAAATGGGCAGAGCTAATTCGTTCTTATAGGATTCATGGAAAAGGGACAGATAAATATGACAATATAAGAATTGGTGTCAATTCAAGACTAGATACGATACAGGCGGCGATTCTTCAGGTAAAGCTTAAGGCATTTGAGGAATATGAGCTTTTGGCGGTAAATCAGGCGGCCGAATTTTACAACAGAGAATTGAAAGATGTGGTTAAAATTCCAACAGTTATGGAAGGCTTTTATTCAAGCTGGGCACAATATACTATTGTGTTAGATAGTGAGACAGAAAGAGATGCCCTGCAAGAGCAGTTAAAGGTGCAAAATATTCCAAGTATGATCTATTATCCAAAACCAATGCATGAGCAGACAGCATTTGCGGATATGGATTGTTGTAAGGTAGAGCTTGATAGAAGCAGCAGCTTATGTAAAAGAGTATTGTCTTTGCCAATTCATCCATATATAAAAAAAGAAGACCAAGAGAAAGTGATAGAGGTAATACATCACTTTAAGTAGGGAAAAAGGTGAATGTCACTTGCTTGCATAATATGGAAATCTGGGTTATAATAGGTATGTTTGCATTACGAAAGAGAGGTTGATAATTATGCAGCAAGAAAACAAGATGGGTGTGATGCCCATCGATCGCTTGTTAATCAGCATGTCACTTCCTATGATGATCTCCATGCTGGTACAGGCACTTTACAATATTGTTGACAGTATCTTTGTGTCGAGGGTCAGCGAAAATGCATTGACAGCAGTTTCGATGGCATTTCCCATTCAATCACTGATGATTGCGGTGGGTGTGGGAACAGCAGTAGGCGTCAACGCACTTTTGTCCAAAAGCCTTGGAGAAAAAGAGTTTGAGCGCGCGAACAGAGTGGCGGAGAATGGAGTATTTCTCGCGGGAGCCAGCTATATTCTTTTTCTGTTGATCGGTGTGTTTGCGGTGGAGCCATTTTTTAAAAGTCAGACAGATATTGCGGAAATTCTGGAGCATGGCGAGGCTTATTTGCGCATATGTTGTTTTGCATCTTTTGGAATATTTTTCCAGTGTACATTGGAGAGATTGCTTCAGTCTACTGGAAAAACCATGTATGCAATGATTACGCAGGGACTGGGTGCAGTGATTAATTTGATTTTGGATCCCATTCTGATTTTTGGCTATTTTGGTCTTCCAGCGATGGGCGTGGCTGGTGCGGCTCTTGCTACGGTGATTGGACAGGTTGTGGCAGCACTGCTTGCGTTGTATTTTAATTTTAAGGTAAATCACGAAATTCAGCTACGTGGTATTCGGCCAAGCCTTCCGATTATTGGCATGATCTATAAGGTGGGGCTGCCTTCCATAGTGGTGCAGGCGATAGGTTCTGTGATGACCTACGGCATGAATCTGATACTGGTTTCCTTTACAGAGACTGCGACCACAGTATTTGGGGTCTATTTTAAGCTTCAGAGCTTTGTCTTTATGCCAGTGTTTGGCTTAAACAATGGTATGGTGCCAATTATTGCTTATAATTTTGGTGCTGGAAAGAGAGAGCGCGTGATAAAGACTATGCGGCTAAGTATTATCTATGCCATTTGTATTATGGCAGTGGGTCTGGTGGTGATGCAGCTAATCCCTGATGTGCTTTTAGGGTTCTTTGATGCATCGGAAACAATGCTTGCGATTGGGGTTCCCGCGCTGCGGATTATTTGTTTAAGCTTTGTTTTTGCAGGCTTTTGTATTGTGTCGGGAAGTGTGTTTCAGGCACTTGGAAACGGTATATACAGCATGATAGTGTCTGTTGCGAGACAGCTTCTGGTGCTTTTGCCAGTGGCATTTCTTCTTTCTAGGCTTGGAAAGGTGGAGTATGTATGGTGGGCATTTCCAATTGCGGAGCTTGTGTCCGTCAGCATGACAACATTCTTTCTTGTTCGGATCTACAGGGATGTGATAAGTCATATTGGAGAAGTTGAGCGATAACAGTTTATCATACTATATCAGTGCATTGTTTGGGAAAAGTTTTTGAAAATATAAGATGCGTCTGTCTGCAAAAAACGAGCAAATGTATTGTGAATAGTATGTAAATGATTAGATAGTCCATATTTGTGGATAGATTTTTCCCCGGCGGTGAGCAGGCTTTGATTTTTCAAAAGTCGCCGTGTAAAATGGACGTGTGAAAATAATTCTGCTGTACAACTGCTTTTTTCTTTTGCTGTCGTGCGGCAAATATGATAAATGATATTCCGTTTGAATAAAAGAGCCAATAACCACAATGTAAATTCTGCGTGTTATTGGCTCTATGTCTAGTTCTTTTGCAACTATTCTGTGAAATTGCGTTATATTAATTAATGTATCATTTCTGCATTTAGGACAAGAATGATGACGAAAAGATAGAAATCTGTAAATATTCTGAATATATAGGATTATTATATGAATTTATGAAATTCTCTAAGAGTATAGTATAACTTTTTGCAAACTTTATATTTTATCTGTTGTTAAAAATTTTTTGTATCATTTTCTGGAACGATCCGTCCAGCGAACTGCCTATGGTCCTCCGTTACCCCGCTTGCGCTTAGTGAAAAACGCAACAGACGCTAAGCTCGATACTACCTCGCTAAGCGCTGGCGTTTTTCAATAGGTTCCTTGAGGGCCATAGGCAGTTCGCTGGACTGTTTTTATCAATAAGGCAAAATACTCTATAACACTGCTTGTACAAAATTGATAAATAGTCTTCGTTATTTTTTTTAAGAAAATTTGATGATTTATTGTGTAAAACGTGATAAAAATAGACATAGAGCTGCAAGTATACGCAAAGTCACAATGTATGTGAAACATTCAATAAAGCAGTATAGTCCGTCTGCTATTTTCCTCAAGGAACCTATTGAAAAACGTTGGTACTAGTGTGAAATAAAATTTCACATCCTGATTTGTATGCCCGCTAAAGCGGGCAGATGGGAGTTAGCGAGGTTTTTCACGAGCTTAGTATCCGTTACGTTTTTCACTAAGCGGGAGCGGGGTGACGGAGGAAACAGCAGACTGTCTATACGGACCTCTTCCAAAAATGGTGAAAAAAAATTCGTCCTACAAAAAGTTATGATTATATGTGAACTACCCATTAGCTTTAGATAATAGGTAGTTCATTGACATAATGTGTATGGAGCAGAGAGTCAGATATAACAGAAAAATCGTTATTTTACTGAATATAACATATTCGCAACCCAACGTTGACAATGTTCCATTCAGAAAAGATAGAAAGTTACAATCGAATTCGATAAGATTGACCTATCAAAACAAATCAAGGAGGATACCTATGACATTCGGAGAAAAATTGTTTAAGTTAAGAAAAGAAAAAGGGCTTTCACAGGAGGCACTTGCTGAACAAATTGGAACCACCAGACAGGCGATTAGCAAGTGGGAAAATAATCAAGGATTTCCAGAAACAGAAAAGTTATTACAATTATCTAATATTTTTGAAACATCTATAGACTTTTTGTTGAAAGATGAGAAATCCTCTAACACCATAAACGAGAGAGGATATTATGTAAGCAAGGAAATGGCAACAGGATTTATTACAAATCAGAAAAAAATATGTAGATATGTTGGTATAGGATTTATGTCGTGGGCATTGGCGGGAATACCATATGTTATGTTTACATCTAATTGGACATGGCGTTTTTTGGGAATGGCAATGTTTATTATCATAGGTATTGGTTCTTTTGTTTTAGGCTCATTTTCGGAACAAGAACAATATAAAGTCTTGAGAGAAGAACCTCTGATACTCGATTATGCGTATTTGCAAGAATTATCTAACACATATCAAGCAAAAAAGAGAATATATGTCGCTATGTCCATTCCAAGTATTATTTTATTTATAGTTGGTATTTTGGCAATATCTTTCACTATGAGCGGCAAGTTTGATTGGTCAGAGTATCATTCGTTTGTGTTTTTGGGATTAGCAATAGGACTTTTTGGATTTTGTTATTTTATTGGAACTATGGAGGTTTATGAATTGCTGATTAAAAATGAGAAATATTCTTCTTGCTTATCGTTTAAGATAAAACGCAAAATAAAAGATAAAATCAA
>CAJUOO010000110.1 GCA_910588535.1 uncultured Lachnospiraceae bacterium
CCATCAATTCTTCTATGACCTGTTTATTTGCTCCTATGCTTACTTCCAAAACCGAATCTGCAAACTCTCTTTCTGCCTTGCCTGTCAGTTTCTCGGCACTTTCTATCAATCTGACCATCTTCTCCAGCCGCTCCCTCTCGGCTACAGTTTGCGGCCAAACCGTCCGAAAGGACATAATGCTATCTCGTCCTGCTTTACATGCGCTGTTTCCATTGGCTCGATCATCTCCGACATTATCTCCATGTCTTCTCCTTGATAATATTGCAATAGAATTTCCCCACCCTCCAGCATTTCCACCGATATAATTGCTGAAACAGGATCTGCCATTTCGCTGAAATCTCTTACGATTTCCAACTCTAATATCCCTTCGCGAAAGATATCCGCCAAGATCAATCTATCATCTTTCATATAAGCGACATACTTGTTATCAAATAGTATAGGATTAAAAAAGGTTTCTGACATTATAGATCGCTGTCTGTCAAAATAAAATACATATCGACTTGGATTCCCTGTACTCACGCTAATCTCCAGAATATCTTCCGCTATCTTGACAATTCCCGGTTCTTCTGGATAAACCATTGAAAAAACTGCCTTATTCCCTTTTCCAAACAGAACCGCCTCGTATCCTTCCGGCACTGCCCTGCACAAAAACATTTTTTCGTTTTCATGCAAAAGGTTCAAATGATACAACAGACTCACACATGCTGTCAAAATAAAAACTGAGAAAAATCTTTTCGTGTACAATTTCTTTATGAAACCTCTGTCGTTTTTTCATCTATGTTATCCACTCCCAATACAGACGCAGATGTCATGCTGTATTATGACTTTTGATACAAGTATCCTTCTGCCTCTTCCTCAGAAAGGGCATATCTCTGCATGATCGCATTTTTTATTTCCAGATCTCCATGGCCAAACGCTCTCAAAGTATCCACCGTTCCGTTGATACCTTCGTTAATGCCACGTTTGATGCCCTCTTTAATACCCTCTTTAATGCCTTCTTCCATTCCTTCTTTTTCTCTGAGCAGCAGGTGCGGCTCCATGATCTCCAGTAATGCCTGACACATTTTACCATCTCCCATCAATTCTTCTATGACCTGTTTATTTGCTCCTATGCTTACTTCCAAAACCGAGTCTGCAAATTCTCTTTCCGCTTTGCCTGTCAGTTTCTCGGCACTTTCTATCAATCTGACCATCTTCTCCTTCTCCATCCGATCGGATAGAGAACCAAGCCAGATATGGGATACCTCATCCAGTTCTTTTGTGACGATGATCTGCGTTGGGAACAATACGTTTCCTTCAATATAGTATATCCCTCGATAGGGATTTGATGTGACATAACCATGTTCCCGGAAATACGCAAACAGGCCGTCCGGCCTTGCCTCCCGCACCAGCGATACCGTCACATCATCTGCCCTGATTGCATCCACCCGTTCCCCGTATGACTTATACAGGCCGGCATAGGCCCCCGCTTTGTAAAAAGCATCAATATCCAGCGCATCGTCCGGTGATTTGTACTCCATGATATTATGGCCCCTGAACAGGATACCGATCTCATTCTCTATCCTGACGGACGCCTCCTTCTTGATCACCAGCAGGTCGATCTCCAGCGGCTTTGTGTTCAGATTATATTCTTTTTCAAAGATCAGTCCCTGTCTGTTCCTGGCAAACTCCAGATTCATCGCCGCCACAAAACCGGGATGCCATTGTATCTTTGTCTCTTTCATATACGCTCCTTTGTATGCTTTATTATATCACAAAAAAGTGTTCCGGACAATATAACGCAATCTCCAGCTCTACATAAGTATCTCCTTTAAAAGAGGGCAGCGACGGCGCAATAAAGACCAAATACCCATCCCGTATAAAAAAGCGATTTTTATCTGTTCTCAGATAAGAATTCTCTTTGAAAAGATCCATAAAGTCTGTTTTCAGATACTCTTCTTTTTGTTCCCCATCAAGCCATATATCACGGCTTCCTACCTGCACAGATAAATTATCCTTTTCTACCGCCTTTTTTACTGCTTCCTGAATCAATGTCCATTCACAGATATCCTCCATGGAAAGGAGTTCACCGCTCTCCATGTCAAAATTCATTCCCCGGCTATATTCGCCATATCCGCCGCCTCTGCTTACATTCCCTTCCAGAAGAATGCTCAGATATTGTTCATTCTCAAATGTAATTTCATATGTCATCTCTATATAAGTAACCCAATCCTCTACAGCCATATTCTCATGCATGACCGTCTGAAATATCTGCTCATTTATTCTGTCAGTCACTTTTTTACTTCCCCCTGTAAAATAAGGGTATTTCAAATATTTTGTTACGATCCATCCATCCATGGATACGATTTCTTCTTCTACATACATTGATTTTTCTAAAATCTCTATCTCACCAATAACGTTTTCCGCATCCTCTGTCATATTCCACACTTCATCGTTGTCACTTCTGTTTGGCAGGACATCTTTCTCAACTTCCGTCATTTCAGCCAGATGGCTGTCAGCTGCTTCCCCATATCTATAGATAAAAACGGACAGCATTATCCCGGCTCCGATATGCAGCAGGATCTTCATTATTTTTTTCATAATGCACTCCTCTTGTCATTTTGTCCTTCATTGTTACCCCTAAAAAAGCCCTTCTGGTTCAGGATATCCTTACTGCTTGTCATCGTGATGTCCTTCTGGCCATTCATCCTAAAAAGGTCACGGAGCTGAGACCGATTAAAAATATTATCCTATATGCAATTCTTTGCACTGTCTTTACCTTCCCCGTTCTGTAAAGTACTGATACTATGCTTCCCGTCTTATATGTAATTCGTTGATCTTCATGTGTTCGATTCCCTCTTCCGACAAGTATACATCCATGACCAGCGTTCGGCTCTGCCCTTCGTCTATTGTCTGAGGATAGAAATAGTATTGCAGGTGCAGGCAGCCTGCCACTTCATTGTCCAAATGGCTGTCTTACAAATTCTTTTTGCAAATTTCATATTTTATATTTTGTCCTCTCACATTCTAAATAACGCTCCATATCAACACATTCATTCTCAAACGATGTCACAGTACAGGGGTGACAGTGTGCAGGGGTTCAGGTTTGCCCTTAGACCTTGTTCAATCTGCATTTTTCTATTTCTAAAAAATAAGGAAAGTCCTGACGACCTTGTATGCCATATAAAGACTGGTAATCAGCGCAAGACAGATAACTTTCTTATTCTGTTTGTTTTGCCATATCAAAACTGCATTGACCAAAAATCCTGATAAAGCAAACACTCTGATTAGATCCACGGTATTTTCATTGAACTGTTTCGGATTTGCCCACTGCACTGGACTCATAGCAGCCAGCAGCAACAGCGCCATTAATAATAAAAAAATCAATATCATGTTAATCATGAACTTAAAAATAACCTGTGCCCTGGATTGCGTTTTTTTATATTCCTCTCCTGTTATGTCTTTATTCTCTCTGTCATTACTCTTTAACACAGAATATAATACCGAAATCCAAACTATAAAAACAATGCAAACCAAAATCATACTAATCCTTACTCCTCTGATGATTTCCTTTAAGCTATTCCCCTGTATCTCCTCTGCAGTCACATAGATTCTTCTGTCCCACTACCGCATAGGTCTTATTTGCCACATCCACAATCAAAGGAATCGTTTGCGTGCCATTACGACATGTTACAGCCGCAATGCAGCCATTTCTTCCTATGTAGCTGTCATTATCATCTGCTTCCCAACCGCTCAACCTGTTGTTCCCCGTTCTTTTCAGATAATCATATAACGCGTAAAAAGTGCCATTGCCATAGATGGAATCATGTATCTCAGATTTAATTTTCAATCTATAACCATCTTCTATATGCTTTCCGTCATCCAGCCAGTTTTTATAAGAATGCCACTCCAACATAGAATTATATGAGTATTTTTCATTATGCAAAATTATGTCTGCACCGTCTCCTCTCCGAATGTCAGCCATAACAGTATAATCGTACTGGTCAACCCCATCCACAAAGGCAATATATAGTTCATTGCCGGATGCCGATTCTACAAAGGCCTGGTGTACACCTTCACAGAAGTATATCTTCTTTAGTTCCCACTCCTCGCTGTCCAGTTCCACCTCTGATACATAATCCTTTATTATAAAAGCTACCGTATATTCCAGTGTGAGATTATAATGTCCCTGTTGAGCGTTCGCAAAATAATAATAATCCGGCCATTCCTCCCAAGACAGATCGCTTCTTCTCCATGTATTGTTCAGGCTGATATTTTCAATCTGGCCGGCTGTTGAGAGCATGTCATCCTGCGGCACGGCAATCTGCAGGGCAAGGTTTAATATAGTCATTATCGTGATAAACAGATTCCTTTGTACCATAAAATATCCTTCCTGTGATTTCCACCGTTATCTTTGTTGCCGTTCTTTGTTTTTTGGCGTGCAGTTGCTTCCAACCTTCCATAATCTGTACCCCAAATAAAATGGAAAGTATCAAACAGCAGGTATCCACGATACATAATAAATATTTTAAATACTTAGGGGAATGCAACACGTGCTGTGCACATGCTTATTATACTGCAGCCCTGCATCATCTTTGCATCATTTTTGTATCATTTTTGCATCATACCTCCGCCGCGGTCTCTTTTTCGGTCACCGGACCGCCTTCACTTTGGTAAGCGGCAAATAATCGGCGTCTTATAAGTTGCCTCCTGTTTTGGTAGTATTTG
>CAJUOO010000111.1 GCA_910588535.1 uncultured Lachnospiraceae bacterium
GGCAGATGGGAGTTGTGTGAAATAAAGATTTCACATCCTGAATTATAAGCCTGCTAAAGCAGGCGGATGGGAGTTAGTACAAGGAGTTTTTTACATAAGAAGCGAGGATATAACAATACAACGGAGGTGAAGGAAGCGTGAAATGCCCTTTTTGCAATAAGGAAAATACAAAAGTAATTGATTCCAGACCATCGGAGGAGAGTAATTCTATTCGCAGAAGAAGACAGTGTGATGAATGTGGAAAGAGATTTACTACGTATGAGAAGGTGGAGACAATACCACTTGTCGTGATCAAGAAGGATAACCGGAGAGAGCCTTATGACAGGGAGAAGATAGAGGCGGGAATTGTGCGTTCTTGCCATAAGCGCCCCGTGTCCATGAACCAGATCAGGGAATTTGTGGATGAGATAGAAAGTATGGTTTTTCATATGGAGGAGAGGGAGGTGCCCAGCTCGCGCATTGGAGAAATTGTTATGAGCAAACTGAAAAGCTTTGATTCGGTGGCCTATGTGCGGTTTGCATCTGTATACCGGGAATTTAAGGATGTTGGGACTTTTATGGAGGAGCTTAAGAAAATATTAGATAAGGACGGAGAGAGATGTTAAAGAGCTTTTACCCAAAGGAATATCTGGATTCTGTATATCATATTGATTTTGACGCGATGTATAAGAAGGGAGTGCGCGGCGTATTGTTTGATGTGGATAATACGCTGGTGCCTCACGGCGCGCCGGCGGACAGTCAGGCAAAGGAATTGTTTGCAAAGCTTGGAGAGCTTGGAATAAAGACATGCCTGATCTCGAATAATAAGCGGAATCGGGTGAAGGACTTTGCAGATTCCGTGGGTGCTTCGTATGTTGAGGATGCACATAAGCCTTCTGTAAAGGGCTTTAACAAAGGGATGGATAAGATGGGGTGCAAAAAGGAGAATACAATATTTGTGGGTGATCAGCTTTTTACTGATATTTATGGTGCAAATCGTGCTGGTATTCCCACGATATTGGTAAAGCCCATACATCCAAAGGAAGAGATTCAGATTGTGCTAAAGCGTTATCTGGAGCGGGTTGTACTCTTTTTTTACAAAAGACAACGGCATTGAGGCGGGGAGGATAAGGATGAAAGATATTAATGGAAGGACAAGGATCTGTGGTTTGATGGCCAATCCGGTGGGGCATACATTGTCGCCGCTTATCCACAATACATTGGCAGAAAGAATGAATATCAATATGGCCTACGTGCCATTTGAGCCGAAGAAAAATGAACTTGACGCGGCGGTGAAGGGTGCATATGCGCTAAATATTCTGGGGCTGAACGTCAGTGTGCCACACAAGGTTCAGGTAATGGATAGTTTGTCTGCCATCGATCCGGTGGCGGCAGCGATCGGAGCAGTGAATACTTTGGTCCGCATAGAGGGCGGCTATCAAGGGTATAATACAGATATCACAGGGCTTAAGAGAGCGATGGAGATGGATGGTGTGGAGATAAAGGACAGGCAGGTGGTGATCCTTGGAGCCGGAGGTGTGGCCCAGACAGCCGCGCATCTTTGTGCGGGCGAAGGGGCAGCAGGGATCTGGATTTTAAATCGCACCTATGAAAATGCTGTCGCGCTTGCAAAGAAGATAGAAGGCTTTTATCACACAAAATGTACGCCATTTCGGACAGAGGACTTTAGAGAGCTTCCAAAGAATCGCTATCTGGTTATTCAGACTACCAGCGTGGGGATGTATCCAAATGTGGATCATGCCGCAATAGAGGAAGAGGAGTTTTACCAGATGGTGGAGACCGCATATGATCTGGTCTATACACCATCTGAGACTATGTTTATGAAGTATGCCGTGAGCTGTGGCGCAAAGGCATATAATGGGCTTCGCATGTTGTTGTATCAGGGTATCTGTGCTTATGAGATCTGGAATCATACAGTGGTGCCGGAGGAGGTTGTGGAGGAGATTTATGCTCTGTTAAAGAAGGAGCTTAGAGTGAAATAAAGATTTCACATCCTGATTTATAAGCCTGCTAGAGCAGGCAGATGGGAGTTAAAGTGAAATAAAGATTTCACATCCTGATTTATAAGCCTGCTAAAGCAGGCAGATAGGAGTTGGAGTAAAATGAGGCCTATTATATTGATTGGTTATATGGGAGCAGGGAAGACAACGGTGGGCAGGCTTTTAGCAGAACAGCTTTCTTATTCTTTTTTGGATACGGATGGAATGATAGAGGCTCAGGAGAGGCGGAGTATACGAACAATCTTTGAGATGGATGGCGAGGAAAGATTTCGAGACATGGAGACAGCACTTCTTGAAAAGTTGCTTGAGGAGAATCTGGAAGATGTGGTTCTTTCTGTGGGCGGCGGGCTTCCGGTTAGGGATAAGAACAGAGAATTGCTAAAAAAGCTTGGTACAGTGGTATATCTATCTGCTCAAAAGGAGACAATAGTAGAACGTGTGGCAGGTTCGGAGGATCGCCCGCTGCTTCAGGGACAGCATATGTCAGAGAAGGTGGAGCAGATGTTAGAGATAAGAGATCCGCTTTATCGTCAGGCGGCGTTTGCAGTGGTAAAAACAGATGGAAGAGCAGTGCAGCAGATCGCGCAGGAGATAGAGCAAAGTGTCGTTATGGGACATGAGATAGCAAAAAATGGTTGAAAAAATTTAGATTATAGTATACACTATAGTAAGAAATTCTAAGGAGGAATAATCATATATGATTCAGGCAGGCGATTTTAGAAATGGCATTACAGTTGAGATTGAGGGAAACGTATATCAGATTGTCGAGTTTCAGCATGTAAAGCCGGGAAAAGGTGCTGCATTTGTCAGAACAAAGCTTAAGAATATTATTAATGGAGGCGTTGTGGAAAAAGCCTTCAGACCGAATGAAAAATTCCCTACAGCGCGCATTGACAGAAATGATATGCAGTATCTGTATTCAGATGGAGAGCTGTTTCACTTTATGGATGTGAATACCTATGAACAGATAGCGTTGAGTGCAGATGATATTGGAAATTCTCTTAAATTTGTGAAGGAGAATGAGATGGTGAAGATCTGCTCCTACAATGGCAGTGTATTTGCTGTTGAGCCTCCGCTTTTTGTGGAGCTGGAAATCACAGATACTGAGCCGGGCTTTAAGGGAGATACCGCTACAGGAGCGTCCAAGCCTGCGACAGTGGAGACAGGTGCGGTTGTGGCTGTACCGCTTTTTGTGGAGCAGGGTGAGAAGATTAAGATTGACACCCGAACCGGAGAGTATATGTCCAGAGTGTAAGCTTTGATGGGTTAAAAATAGGAATAAGGAGAACCGCAGTTGTCTTTTGGAGACCTGCGGTTTTTTTGTGCAAGGAGTGTGCAGGGAAATTAGTAAAGAGAGTTGCTCGCGCTTTGCGCGGCAAGTGGGAAAAAAGTGTGTTCTTTTACTTGATGGAATTTTTGTGCGGGAAAGGGATGAATAAGTGTAATTTACTTATATAGAGAGCGCTCTGGATATAAGTCCAAGGAATTTTCTGTCTGGTGTATGACACAGAATGTCGATCACTTCATACTATGTTTATGTAAGGAAACAGTCGCCGTTGGAAATGAACGGTGTATTGGCAAGAAGGGAGCTATTCGATTGGATAATAATTGTCGTAACCCATACTATAGAAACAGGATGCATAATCCTTGTCAAAATATAGAGAACAATCGCAGAGAGATGAGAAAGGACTGTTGCCATACAGACAACCAGATGGACGGGATGTCACTGGCGATGGCATATGTGCCATGGCAGCACTGGAAGGAAACCTATGAACCGTGCAAAGCGTTAAGCATTGGCACGATATTCCCGGAATTAAATCTTCCGCTTATGGAAAGGAGCTGTGTCAAATGAATATGGAGCAGAGACGCTTAATGCAGCAGATCTATGAGGCAGGTTTTGTGATTGATGATGTGCTGTTATATCTGGACACTCATCCTTGTGATGAGGAGGCACTTGCTTATTACGAATCCTTCCGTAAATTATATGCAAAGCTGGTAAAGGATTATACCATCCATTTTGGACCTCTTCGTGTGGATCAGGTGGATGTATCAAATCATTGGGCATGGGTGAAAACACCATGGCCGTGGGAAATGGAGGGATGTTAATATGTGGAATTATGAAAAACGTTTACAATATCCAATAAAGATCAAGAATCCAGATCCTAAGATTGCCATGGTGATTATGAGCCAGTTTGGCGGTCCTGATGGAGAGCTGGCGGCAAGCATGAGATATTTGTCACAACGTTATGTTATGCCATACAGAGAGGTGGCAGGACTTTTGACAGATATAGGTGTATCGGTGATAAAATTGCGTATCTTAGATTTAAGTAGATGATGAGACTGTCGCAATAAGATTTAATTATACAAGATATTGTATACACGTAGCACTATCTTATAATATCTTGTATATGTTATACTTTATCTGTTGTATCATTTTCTGGAAAGATCCGCCCGGCGAACTGCCTGTGATTCTCCGTCACCCCGCTCTCGCTTAGTGAAAAACGCAGCGGACGCTAAGCTTGAAACTACCTCGCTAAGCGCCGGCGTTTTTCAATAGGTTCCTTGAGAACCACAAGCAGTTCGCCGGACTGTTTTTATCAGTTAGGTAAAACACGTTGTACTTTGTTTGTACAGGAGTGATAGATGTTTTTTGTT
>CAJUOO010000112.1 GCA_910588535.1 uncultured Lachnospiraceae bacterium
ACGCCACGGTATCACCCAGAACCTTATCTTCCTTATCAAGAAGAACAAAATCCACTCCCCATGTATCAATTCCCATGCTGACCGGAAGCTTATCAATCTCCCGGCACTTGCGGATACCATTTACAATCTCGCGAAACAAGCGCTCAAAATCCCAGCACAGATGGCCATTTTTTGTCACAAGCTTATTCTCAAAACGATAGATCTCCTCCAGAATAAACTTTCCATCCTCCAGATGTGCCAAGATATGTCTTCCGCTGGATGCACCGATATCGACTGCCAAATAATAATTACTCATCGTAATTCCCTCCATCCTCTATCTTGCTGATAGCACATCCTTCTCGTATTTTCTTACTTTATCAAGCCACTCAAGACCTACTCCCTTGTTTTTCTCTGCACAGTAATAATCCCATACAAGAGCAAATGGAGCCGCCTTAAATTCCTCCTTGTAAGCCAGACGACCACTCACATCACCCAAAGCCTCCAGCTTCTTCATCTCAGCCACAGGCTGAAGCATCGCTGCCAACATAGCCTTTCTAGTATTTCTCATACCGATCACCCAAGCACAGATACGATTGATTGACGCATCAAAGAAATCAGTTGCCACATAGGTATCCTGCAATTTATCTAAACGAACCAGCTCATCCATAATTGCCCTTGTCTCATCGTCAAAACTTACCACATGATCCGAATCCCAGCGCACAGGGCGAGATACATGCAACAGCACATTATCAGAGAATGTATAGATGGATGCCAGCTTCGCGGATACCACCTCCGTCGGATGGTAATGTCCAGTATCTAAAGTCATAATAATATGATCTTTGTTCGCCTTCATCACATAGCCCATGCAAAATTCATGAGAGCCCACTGTATAGCTCTCAAGCCCAATGCCAAAAACCTTGGACTCAATTCCATCGATCACGCCCTTCACATCCTTGGTTGCCTCAAAAATCTTATCATAGCTGTCTTTTAGGCGGATTCTGGGCGCGATAGTGTCCACAGGCACCTCCTTGTCACCATCTGGCGTCCAGTGGTTGATCACACAAGGCTTGCCCGTTCTCTGATAAAAATACTCTCCAATCTGGCGACAGCGAATCCCATGCTCAATCCAGAACTCTCGCACCTTATCATCGGCAGCGGAAAGTGTCCCGTTATTAGCCAGAGGATGGGAGAAATAAGTGGGATTAAAATCTAGTCCAATTCCCTTTTCTACCGCCCAATCAGCCCATTTTTCAAAATGCTTTGGCTCAATCGCATTGCGGTCAACAAAAGAATCTGCCTCCTGATAATTTGCGTGAAGATTGACCTTAAGCACACCCGGAATATACTTTATAGCCTCCTCAATATCGGCGCGAAGCTCATCTGCTGTCCTTGCCTTGCCCGGATAGTCCCCTGTCGTCTGGATACCACCACTTAATGAACTGTCTTCTTTCTTCTCAAAGCCTCCAACGTCATCCCCCTGCCAGCAATGCATGGAGATCGGCGTGGAATCCACAGTCTCAATCACCTTGTCCACGTCAATGCCATACTGTGCATAGAATTCCTTCGCCACCTCGTAGCCTTTCTTTAAATCATACATATTATGTACCGCCTTCCTTTTATTTTTTTCTCAGCTTCCTAATGCTGTTATTATTATAATGTATTTTCTTGGCAGAAACAAGGACGTAGTTTTTGAATTTTGTGTCCTTATTTGCATTTTTTTAAATCTAACAAACTCATTGTACACCAATTTACAGCTCTTTCTTTATTCTCCCTCTTCTCTAACTAACTCCCATCTGCCTGCTTTAGCAGGCGTACAAATCAGGATGGGGAAATTTTTATTTCACACTAATATAAACAAAAATATTCCAACCAGACGGAAGTCTACCCTCATAATCTGGTTGGAATACAAATCCATTCACTTATAACACTTACTTTTTCAATAATTCCGCCACAACTTCATTGACCAACTTTCCATCCGCTTTTCCTTTTACTCTCGGCATCAATTCTTTCATAATTTTCCCTTTCTCCTGTGGCGTGGGATTTTCTATCCCAATTTGGGCAAGTACTTCCTGAACCTCGACAAGGATCTCTTCTTTATTCATCATCTTTGGTGCAAATTCCTCAAATACCGAGATACGGAACTTACATTCCTCCACAATATCTGTCCTGTCAGCCGGAGTCATCTCAAGTGTCTCCTTCACCGACTTAATCTCCTTTAGTACCACGGCATCTTCTTCCTCCGCGGTGAGATCTTCTCTTTTATCAATCGCCTTATTTTTCAGAGCGGTCAGCAGCGCAGACAGTGCGTCCTTTCTATCTTTCTTTCTGTCCTTCATCGCCTGCATCATCTGTGCACGCACTTCATCAATCCTTGACATAACCAAAACTCCCTTCTGCAATATATTTTCTCCAGTTTATCCCAAAAAGCTAAGCTTGTAAAGGGACATCATTCCTCCTCTTCCTCTTCGTGAAGCATATGCTCTCTGTTTGTCACGCGCTTTTCCTGCCTCTCCTTCTCCACTGCCTCCGAGAGCATCTCCTTTACCTTTTTTGGCTGCTTAATGCTCTTAATATCAAAATCCATCATCGTCTTATCTGCCGAGCAGCAATGAATGGTTCCAAGCCCAAAGAGACGCTGCCCCAATGATCGCTTGAGTGATACATCCATAATGCGATATAAACGCACCTCATCCTCATTTGTATTTAGAAACCCGCTCTCTATAAACAGCCTATCCTCCGTCAAACTATATTTCGTAAAGGACCACGGCAGCCCTAAAAAGGTTCGTTTTCTGTCATACCAAATCAAATCATCTCTCTTATCCATTTTTCTCCCTCATTTCTTTTACTATGTAGACTATATATAAACTATATACAACTTATCATACGTCCGTGTGTTACTCGACGCAAAACTACTCTATGTGAACAAAGCAGCACAATAGTAAAGAATGATATGTAACAACATCAGTGCTGCCAAAAAGCAAAGATTACTCACGGTAAAAAGTTTTAAATATTCCCCTTTGTGCCCCTCCTCTTCCTTCGCTATATATTTATATGAAATCAAACTAGCCATTGATGCGATCAATGTTCCAAGACCGCCAAGATTCGTGCCCACAATCAGTCCAGTGTAATTCTCAGTAAAACCGGACAGCAACAAAGCGGCAGGCACATTGCTGATCACTTGACTCGCTATCACAGAGGTATATACTTCCTTACCGGTAAGTATTTCCTGCAAAAAATCACGAAAAACAGGAATCCTTCCCACATTGCCTATAAAAATAAAGAAGCCTATAAACGTAAACAACAGTGCATAATCCACCTGCGTAAGTACCTGCCTATCCATCATAAAAACCACAACAAGCACTATCACAAATACCATCTGCCATGGAAGAATATGTCCCACAGACAACAGACAGATTACAAATAGCGACAGATAAATCAAAATAGACAACAGCACCGCCTTCGGCTTTATTTGACTCTCTGCCTGTGCACCTAAGCTCACCTCATTTATGTATAAAGTGTCCTTCCCGCCCTGCCAAAATGCCCACGCCACCAGCAGCACAAGGGAGAATACTGTATAAGGAAACATCAGCGCCAGAAAACTGCCGATGGAAATTCCAGCTTTTCCATATAGATACAGATTCTGTGGATTCCCTATCGGAGTCATCATACTTCCAAGGTTTGCGGCGACCGTCTGCATTGCCACAACAGGCAGCACAAGCCGCCTTTTCTGTTGTTCTCCAAGCAGAGCAAGAACTATAAAAGTAAACGGAACAAAGGTGATTAGCGCAACATCATTTGTGATAAGCATACTAAAGAAAAAACATAAAAGCATCAAAATAATGATAAGACTTCGGCTGCTTCTCACTTTTTTTAACAGCCCCTGCGCCACCCAAGCGAACACCCCTGCCTTCTTAAGCCCCGCCATAACGCTCATCAAGCAAAATAAAATTGCCAACGTGCGAAAATCAATATATTCAATATATGCCATATCTGGCGGCACAAACAGAGCGGATATTCCCGCAAGCACAAGAGCAATGCAAAGTACCGCCTCCTTTTTAACAAAAATTTTTACCCTCTGTGTAAAAAAATCCATCTTAGTATTTCTCTTTCTTATCTCATTGGCTTAATTTCTATTTTCTTCTTTCTCAAAAATTCAAATTAATCATTCAAAAACCCCACCACAACCACCAAACCATCAAACTTATAACATCCCAAGAAGCAAAGTATTTAACCCTCGCGGCAGTCGTCATATAACCATCAATCACTTGACTCGTTGCTCACGAAAATAAATAGTATAATGGTTTTCGTTATTTTATCACATAAACTCTAAAAAAGTCAATAATGCTATTTACAGACAAATCTTTGCTCTATTTTTAAAACCTAATAATAGTATAACAACATCTTTGTGAAAGCTTCTTATCGTGTGGAGCACATAAAGCTTCCGCGCTCATTTTCTTACCCACTTATATACATAAAAAACGGGACTGTCGCAATAAGATTTAATTATACAAGATATTGTATACATGTAGTGCTAT
>CAJUOO010000113.1 GCA_910588535.1 uncultured Lachnospiraceae bacterium
GCACTCGGCTGTTAACCGAGTTGTTGTAGGTTCGAGCCCTACTCGGGGAGTTAAACTTGCCGTAAGAGCGGTAGCTAGAAAGTCCGTAAACATTAATGTTTGCGGACTTTTTTCCATAAATGTCAAGCCTCGGAAGAGGCATAATGGATCGCATGGCTGCAAAAGCAGGATGTCGGTGTTAATCGAAAAATGAACCGGAATTGCGCTGCATTTCATATTCCGGATGTAACTGTCTGATAGTAAAATACCTTTACTGTCAGGCTTTTTTGTTGTCATTTTTTAGCCATGGTGTAATGCTGTGACTTTTTTGATGGAATAAACAATGAGGGATTCTTATGGAACTTACGGAGATGGAAAATCGAATGCTGTACCAGACAGAAGGAACTGAACGGTATGCCATCCTGCAGGAGATGTCTATGGCTTCACAGTATGCCGGTGATCCGGCATGGAGGAAAGCGGCAAAGGACTTTATGGAAAAGCTGCGCCCCCTGTCAGATGCCGGATGTATGGATCTGGTGAGGGACATCCAGAAAAAATACCGGTTTCCGCAGGAAGGGGGACTATCGGGGAGCTGATCGCGGAGGCCAGACAGAAATCCGGAACCGAAAAATTGAAGGGGTATGACATCATGGCGCTGGAACGCTTTGACCCGGAGGTAAAGCACATGATCGTTTTTGACGTGCTATCGGGTGATTCCCTGTGGGTGACAAGGGTGATAAGATGCGCCTGTTCCTTACCGATGCCGGCTATCAGAAATTCCTGAACAGCTTATGGTTTTCAGCGTTCCAACAGAACGCGCAGTCATCACTGCAGGATGATTTTAGGGGTTTGGGGACTTGTCACTAACAAGCATTTATATATTATAAATTTTGCCCAATCCACGACTTTTTTCTTTACATTTGGTAAGGGTTAAGATACAATTATTTAATGAAAATGTGAGAAATGCGTGTTACATATAGAAAGTAATATATGACAAGGCGCAGGAGGAACTATGAGTGTATCTTGCAACAAGTTGTTTAAGTTGCTGATTGATCGTAAGATGAAAAAGAAAGATCTCAGAGAGAAGGCGGGTATCGGAAACAGTACGATGACAAAACTCGCTAATAACGAGAATGTTACAGTAGAAGTTATGGCAAAGATATGCACTGCGCTGAATTGTAAGATGGATGATATAATTGATATCATTCCTGATGATAAGGAATGATACGGGTTTTGATAGAATATTTGTAATAGCTTCAAGGCAGTAGGGTTACTTTATTGGTTGTGTCAATAGAAAGAGAGGGAGACACTATGTTCCTTAATCAGAAAAAGGCACAGACAAAATATACAGCTTTGAATATTAATCCGAAGCTTACTATGGAGCAAAGACATGTGTTAGAACGTATATTTGATTTGATAACACAGGAATATGAAAAAGAAGTTGCAGAAAAGTTTGTTAACCTTATTGCTAGTAAATATTGAGCAGACGTAAAAATACATTTCAGTATTTTCAAGTCTAAGAGGCATAATTGGTTGGGTTATAGGATATCAATGATCCATAAACTCATCGTAGATTGAGCTGAGTTTTTTATCCGCAGAGGGTTTTGGGTTTGGACATGATCTGAGCAGTGTCTATGATGTCATATTCATGACCAGGCAGTTCTAAGAACTCCATGTATTCCGTATTTTCGAAAGCGTTCTTTTATGAAGTGATAAGCTTATAGAGCAAATCGAAATACAAGTTTGCTTTGGAGATGTGTGCCCGACCGTCCAGTTCATAGGTTTCTATGTTTTTGCGGTCATTTTTTTGTCAAGTGTGGAGAAGAACATCTTTAAGTAGATATCTGCATGAACGGAGTTATTAACGACAGTGGGGATGATGAGGAAGTATTTCATCATGAAGAATTTAGCTTTGAATGTGGCAACCCACAGGGAGCGCAAAGGCTATATTATAGATGTGGTGATTATTGAATGATTTGAGGATAGTAATGAGGGGGACGGTTTCAAGCTTTGCGCAAACTGAAAATCCATAAGAGGTAGATTTGTTTAAGGCTTACTGCTTTGAACGAGAATTTAAGAAATTGATTGATAGTGGGCAGTTCGCTTTCGTGGACCGACATCTTATTCTAAACGATGAAAGGTATGTCATACGTGATCAGGCTGGAAATGCCATGCTTTCAGAATACGCACGCTCTCACGTGGATGAGTGCGGTGTTGTTTTTACGAAAGGATATTGTTACCAATCGAAATATAAAGGGTCAGGATATTACTCTCAGTTCATGCGAAGTTCAGTTCCGGTTGAAAATCAGGTTAAGTATTCCTTTGAGTTGAATGCGCATAATACAACACTGCTTGAACAGATAAAAAATGAAAAGCCTAAGTCGGAAGCATTGCGTAAATATTCTGGTCCTTTTGCAGAGACGCTGGTTGTATTGCAGAAGGACAGAAAGCTCTCTAATAAGCAATTGGCAGACCGTTCACTTGTTGGATAAAGACCATTTAGCGGTTAAGAAACGATGAGCTAAATCCTACATCAATACAGACAGTTCTGGAATTGTGCGTCGGCTTATGGCTGCCATTGTCAGAAGCTAAGATGTTTTTTGGCAAAACAGACTTTAAATTGAATTCGATGAAAGGCGAAGGGTATGTTTACCAATATGTTTTAGCAGTCTGTGCAGAGAATTCGATATATGAAATCGACAAAATACTTAAGGAAAATGAAATCATACTACTTTGGATCGACTTATCGTTGCTATAATGAAAAACCGCTTTGTAATCTGGTGCAAAAAAAGAATTATGCTATATTCCATGAAGTTATGGCAAAAATAAAGAAAGAGTAACAGCTATTGCTGTCATGATGAAAGCGAGGTGCATCCATGACCATAGAAGAAATTCTTGCCGGTGAATCCAAGAATGTGGAGTTCAAAGAAAATTTGCCGGATAAAAGTATCAAATACATGAAATCGGTAGTTGCCTTTGCCAATGGCAGCGGCGGCAGAATTATTTTTGGAATTAGCGATAAGACCAAGGAAGTGACTGGCTTTGATAAAGAAGAGGTATTTAAGACAATGGATGCCATTGCAAACGCTGTGTCGGATAGCTGTGAACCGGCAATTCTTCCCGATATAACGCTGCAGACGATTAATAGTAAGACTATTATTGTAGTTGAAGTGCCAGAGGGCAGACAGCGGCCCTACTATATCAAATCGCAGGGCAGGGACAACGGTGTATATGTCCGTGTAGCCGGAACAACCCGTCCGGCAGATGGATACATGATAAAGGAATTGATGTTCGAGGGCAGCAACCGTTATTTTGATCAAGGTCTATGTGCTGGTTGGGATATTTCGGAGGAGGATATCGACCTTCTTTGCCAATCTATGAGAGAACAAGCTGTTAAAAATGCTCATAATGAGGAACAGAGAGCAGCTATTAAAGATGTTGGGCGGCGACAACTGTGTTCCTGGGGCATTCTAATTGAGCGGGAGGGGAAATATTATCCCTCTAATGCCTATGCTATTTTAACCGGCTGCGGCGCAATTCATGTGGCAACCCAGTGCGGAGTATTTAAGGGAACGACAAAAGAGATTTTTGTGGATCGCCGGGAATATACAGGACCGATTTGGGAACAGATTGAACAGGCATATCAATTTGTTCTGCGGAATATTCACATGGGCGCAGTCTTTGAAGGTATTTATCGGCAGGATGTTTATGAAATTCCGCCGGATGCCATTCGTGAACTGATTATCAATGCTGCGGTGCACCGTAGCTATCTGGATCACGGCAACACGCAGATTGCAGTCTATGATAATCGTCTGGAAATTACTTCTCCCGGCAAGATTCCCATGGGACAGACACTGGAGCGTATGAAGGAAGGGTATTCTCAGATTCGTAACGAGGCGCTTGCCTATGCATTTTCCTACATGAATTTGATTGAACATTGGGGTAGCGGCATTCCGCGTATTATTGGAAAAGTAAAGGCTGCCGGTCTGCGGGAGCCAGAATTTATCGGCGGTGAAGTAGATTTACGAATCAATATTTATCGGGGGCAGATTAGCGGCACAAATATTCTTCAGCATGGTATTTCTGATAGTATGAATGCCGAGAAACTGCCGAGAAACTGCCGGGAAACCGCCGATAAAACGCCGATAAGTGAACAGGAAAAGCTAATTTTTCAATATGCACTTGAAAATGGAGGTATCACGACTGCACAGGTGACCGAACTACTGGGCATCAAACAGCGCAGGGCAAGAGAAATTCTTGTCAAAATGGTCGAAAAGAAGTGGTTGAAAAAGGAAGGCGCTTCTCGAAGCACTGTTTATGTGATTAACACGGAAAGAAAGTAATAACTATGGGTGCATTGGCAAAGCAGACCTATACAGGAAGAAACGAGTGTTTCTGCCTTGAATTTCCCGGTTGCATATCATACAATGGTAGTGCGGTGTTCATGGACGCTTACATGATGCTTTCCTCCAAGCGGTTCCACGAAA
>CAJUOO010000114.1 GCA_910588535.1 uncultured Lachnospiraceae bacterium
GAAAACATTGTATTCTGAGGATTTATATTTCCATGCCATATGTCACATATTCTGCCGCTGATGCTTTGAGGCAGATATGCAGCCAAAGGTGGTGCAGGGTATCATAGAATATCAGCATTACAATACAACAATTGACATTTATACTTATATGGCGGATGAGAAGTAGGAAGAAAGTGGAAAGTTTGGAAAGGCTATGGAGGTTGCTGAATTGGGAGAATTGGACAACTTGGGGATGGCGTAGATGCTTCAGTGAGGTGTATATATTAAAATAGGAAATAATCGCAAAGTGACAACAAATGATTGAGAATCTGAAAATTGCATAACCCGATTGAAAAAAGGGACCTGAGATGATAAGATAAAAATAAAAGTAGAAAAACAAGTGTTTTGTTGAAGAAGAGGCGATAGAATGGCTACATCCAGTATACTGACCAATGTAAAGATTACTGATTCGAAAAAATTGAATCTTTTATCAAAGATTTTGATGCTTTGGCAGATGATCCCAAAAGAGAGCCATCCGCACCGGTGAGTCGCCAGATGACAAATATAGACGAGATACGGAGCTTGATGTCCAAGAGGGTTCGATAAAATGAAAGAATACAGAGTAGTCAATATATGGGACATGTTGGAAGCAATTGGAGAGGAGAACTTAAGTGCAATTCTCTCCGATTTTTGATAATTGCAGTCATAAGGAGCAGATCATTATGGCAACAGCCCCAATATTTGAAAATGGCAGAAGCCTGGCAGCATAGGTTTGGGCAGGGAGAAGGCAGAGCCGCTGAGGAAGAGAGGATACCTATAAGTCTATAGGAAGCATTGATTACAGTGTGTGAAAAATCAGACGTTAATATTGATGAGCAATCATATAGATGACTTTGTCAAAGTGAACGGATTAATAGTAGAGGGTTGGGGATAAAATACAGAAATACACATTGCAGGGGTGTAGATTTCATGAATATAGAAGCATATAATCTGGATTCTCTTCGGAGATTAGTACGGAGTCTTCAGGATGAAAATAAAAGACTGAAACAACAGCTGGATAAAGCCAATATTCCCTATGAAACGGAAAATATGTTTGCGGGAAAAATAGAAAACACCCAGGAATACGATCCGGATCAGGGAGGGCGTATTCAGAACCAATTTATCACGCGGGAACTGGCAAACCGGTATTTTTCCATGTTCTGGGGCAGAACCGATGTATATGCAAAAAGAGGAGCGAAAGGCGGGTATTTTCCGCAGTGTAATAATCGCTGGGATAACCGCCTTTGTCCAAAGCAGCAGGGTGAGAAGCAAAGCTGCGAGGTATGTGAACATAGGGAGTGGACAAAGCTTACACCGGAGAAACTCATGAACCATTTACTTGGGATGAAAGAAGATGGTTCTGATGTGTTAGGGGTATATCCTCTTCTTGCAGATGGCACATGCCGGTTTCTTGTATTTGATTTTGACAACCATGAAAAAGACGCGGAGCCGACAGATTTCGCAAACATGGATGAGGAGTGGCATGAGGAAGTGGATGCCATCAGGATGATGTGTGAACTTAACGGCATTACACCATTGGTAGAGAGATCCCGGTCAGGGAGAGGGGCCCATGTGTGGATTTTTTTTAAGAAACCCATATCTGCGTCTTTGGCAAGAAACTTTGGATTTTTGTTACTGGACAAAGGTTCTGCTTCCATCAATTTAAAGTCTTTCCATTATTATGACCGAATGTATCCCTCTCAGGACGCAGCAAGTGGTATTGGAAATCTGATTGCGCTGCCATTGCAGGGAGGGGCGCTTAAAAACGGCAACAGCGCTTTTGTGGATAAGAACTGGAATGCATATCCGGATCAATGGGACGTTCTGTTAAATCGGACAGAGAAGCTTGGAAATGATGAGATAGAGCGTCTTATGGCAAAGTGGCAGGGAGAACTGTCACAAACTACGGGGATATCGGCTGCTGTAACGATACAGAACAGACCGAAACCCTGGAAGAAAAAAGTCGGTTTTATAAAGTCCGATGTTGTAGGGAAAATGCACATTGTACTGGGCGACGGGATCTATGTTGACACTCTGAATCTGATGCCCAGGCTTCAGAACCAGATCAGGAGCATGGCGGCTTTCGATAATCCTATATTTTATAAAAATAAGCGGTTAGGCTATTCCAACTATAATAATTTCAGCGCTGTGTATATGGGAAAAGATGTGGATGGCTACATCGCCATTCCCCGGGGCTTGAGAGACAATCTGATTTTGTCCGCAAAAGAAGCGGGGATTGAATGTGAGATAGAAGATCAGAGAGAAAAGGGAAGACCAATCCGGGTATCTTTCCAGGGAGACTTGAAAACACAGCAGGATTTGGCAGCGCATAGGCTTCTTGCCTATGACCACGGTGTTTTAAGCGCGGCTACCGCATTTGGTAAAACGGTGGTGTGCAGTTATCTTATATCGGAGAAAAAAGTGAATACGCTCATTCTGCTTCAAAGTAAAGATCTGCTGGAACAGTGGGTGGAAGAACTGAATAAGTTTCTGACCATAGATGAGGAACCGCCTTTTTATAAAACGAAAACAGGGCGTGAGAAACGAAGAGACAGTGTGATCGGCATCCTGCATGGAAACAAGAATACTCTCACGGGTATTATTGATGTAGCCATGATTGGCTCCATGTACAGCAAAGGAAAATTCAATAAAAGAATCAATTCCTATGGAATGGTCATTATGGATGAGTGCCATCACGCAGGCTCCGCAACTGCAACCCAAGTTCTGCAAAAGGTAAACGCCAGATATGTTTATGGAGTAACTGCAACTCCAAAGCGGGGCGATAATCTGGAGAAGATCATCCATATGCTGCTTGGGCCGGTCCGGCACAGCTACACGGCAAAAGAACGGGCTATAGAGCAGGGGATCGGTCATTATGTGTATCCGAGATATACGAGGGTAATAGATACAAGAGAGGATAGGGGAGATATCAATGGAGCCTATGCATTGATTGGCAATAGCACGGTAAGAAATGACATGATTCTTGAAGATACCAGGGCTTGTGTTAAGGATGGAAGGACTCCGGTTATTTTGACCAAATATAAGGAACAGGCGAAATATTTGTATGAGAATTTACAAAAAGGTGCAGACCATGTATTTCTCTTTTATGGAGATAACAGTGATAAAGAGAATTCATCCATAAGGCAGCGCCTTAAAGAAGTTTCAGAGGATGAGAGCCTGATCTTGGTGGCAACGGGACAGAAGATTGGCGAGGGATTCGATTACCCAAGACTTGATACCCTGATGTTGGCGGCTCCAGTATCATTTGAGGGAAGGCTGGAGCAGTACATTGGCAGACTAAACCGGGATTATGAGGGAAAGAAGGAAGTGATTGTCTACGATTATATTGATTCCCATATCCGGGTTTTTGACAATATGTATGTAAAAAGGCTTCGTACCTATAAGAGAACAGGCTTTGAACTGATTGCAAATGGTGTTTTGGCAAAGCAGAACGTGAACGCAATTTATGACAGCGGCAGCTATATGGATGTATTCGAACAGGATATTGTAGAATCTGAGAAGAAGATTATCGTGTCCAGCCCGGAGATTACCGAAGACAAGGTGGATCGTTTTTTATGTCTTGTGAAAGCAAGGCAGGAAGCAGGCTGCAAAGTTATGGTAATTACGACAGAGCCGCAGAATATTGCCTATGGCAGTCCGGAATTTTGCCAAAGACTTATTGATACTATGCGGGAAAGTGGTATTCATGTTATCATAAAAGAAAATGTGGAAGAGCACTTTTCTGTCCTGGATGATGAACTTGTCTGGCATGGCGGAATGAACCTTCTTGGCAAGGAAGATGTATGGGACAATTTGATAAGGGTTAGGTCGGCTCAGATAGCGGCAGAATTATTGGAGATAGCTCTGAAAGAGGAATGAGAATTGGAAAGAGGCAATTATCATGCGGAAGGGATTTTGGAAACAGTTATCCTACGAAGATAAATTTGATAGAAAATATAAGAGGAGAAATCGGAGAACAGCCAGAAGAAAGTTGAAGCAAATGGGGGAATAAAGAAAAATATATATTTTATTGACTAATATGTACCAATTAACATATAATATTTAGTACAATAAATAGTACGGTTTTAAGTACTGGAAGGGGTGCGCTATGATCGCGACAAAACAGATGGATGTAAGAGCAAATATAAAAAAATATTTTGATATGGCTTTTAGCGGGGAGACGGTAATCGTATCTCGTAAAGAGAATAAGAATGTGGTTATTATATCAGAATCAGAGTACA
>CAJUOO010000115.1 GCA_910588535.1 uncultured Lachnospiraceae bacterium
TCGGTGGAGGCTTTTGAAAAGGCGATTGGACAAGCACAGATACTGATGTTTCCGGGTGGTTTTAGCGCGGGAGATGAACCAGATGGATCGGCGAAATTTTTTGCCACTGCCTTCCAGAACGAGAGGCTGAAGGAAGCTGTGATGAAGCTTCTGGCGGAGCGAGATGGTCTTGCGCTTGGTATCTGTAACGGTTTTCAGGCATTGATAAAGCTTGGTCTGGTGCCCTACGGAGAGGTGACAGGACAGAAGGAGGATTCTCCAACTTTGACATTTAATACAATTAACCGCCATATCTCCAAGATGGCATATCTTCGGGTTGTGTCCGATAAGTCCCCTTGGCTTAAAGGGGCGAAGGCCGGTGAGGTGTATGTCAATCCAGTATCGCACGGCGAGGGCCGTTTTGTGGCACCGAAGGAGTGGATCGATAAGCTGTTTGCCAACGGGCAGGTCGCTACACAGTATTGTGATATGGATGGAAAAGCATCCATGGATGAGGAGTGGAATATCAATGGTTCCTATTGTGCGATTGAGGGAATCACCAGCCCAGATGGAAGGGTATTTGGAAAGATGGCTCATTCTGAGCGCAGAGGGACCGCAGTTGCTGTCAATATCTATGGAGAGCAGGATCTGAGGATATTTGAATCTGGGGTGGAATATTTTAGATAAGCATGACCTTGAGATAGGAGAGATAGGATGCGGCATAATTTTTATGATTGTTCAGAGCCAATGCTTAAGGTGGAGTATTTTTACCAAGAGAGTAGGAAGATAAGTGATATCGGTATTATTACCTTTTCGGAAAAGGTGATAGAATGGATGCTTCGCAATTATAAGTGTGAAAAGGTTGCTGAGATAGGCTGTGCAAATGGGGCGAGGACAGTATATGCTGTATCGGTGGAAGGATGTACGATTGTATTTTATATGTCTTTGGTCGGTTCGGCTGCTGCGGGGAGCTGCATAGAAGATTTTGCATATCTAACTGGAGCTACAAAATATATTATGTTTGGCTCATGTGGCTCTTTGCAGTCAAAGAAGACAGAGGGAAAGATTATAATTCCCAACAGTGCATACAGGGATGAGGGATTGTCTTATCATTATTTAGATTTGGATGACGAATACCTTGTTATGCCGGGATGGAAAAAAGTCAAGAGCTTTTTAAATGAAAATACAATACCATATATAGTGGGAAAGACTTGGACTACGGATGCGATATTTCGTGAGACAAAAAATAAGGCAGAGAGACTTCGACAAGATGGATGCATAGCGGTGGAGATGGAATGTGCAGGAGTACAGGCGGTATGTCAATCGAAGGGGTTTGAACTGTATGATTTTCTCTTTGCAAGTGATATGTTAGAAGAGGTTGGGGAGTGGAAAAACCATCTACTTGGAACGGCAGAAGAATACGATATGCAGATTATATGCATGAAATTGGCTCTTGAGCTTGCAAGGGTTTTATAAGCAGGAATAGAAAAAACCGCGCAGAGAAAGGATTGTATATGCTTCTCTGCGTGGTTTTTGTGTGCTGTTTTGTAAAATGAAAATTACATTAGACCATTTTCACTAAGTTCATATATTTTATCACAGACTTCCTCAAGATATTTTCTGTCATGCGATACACTGATAATAGCACCGCCAAAGTGATAAAGGGCAGTTCTGACAACAGGGGCCGACAGAGGACTGAAATTTCTGGTTGGTTCATCGAGAAGCAGAACATTTGCCTTGCGCAGCACCATATCAAGAAATAGAATCTTTGCTTTTTGACCTCCGCTCAGACTGCCAATTTTACTGTTCATTTCTTCATGTGTAAATTTCATGCCGCCCATATAGGTTCTGGCTTTGGTGATCTCTGCTTTTGTATAATTGTCCGCAAGGTACTGAACGGGTGTTTTATTATAATCAAGTGCTTCTGTATAATTCTGCGGCATAAAGGCGGCATTGATATCCTGTCGATCTTTAAGATCATTCCACAGCAGTGAGAGAAACGTTGATTTGCCTGCTCCATTTTTTCCAATTATGCCAATGTGCTCATTTCCAGAGATATAAAGTCGAAGATTTCGGGACAACAGACGATCTCCAATGGACAGTGTATCTGATGAATAATCAAGCACAACTTTCCCTGAGGGAAAATGAATGGAGGGGTCAAATTTTGCAAGAATCGCCTCTTCCTCTTGTGGAAAATCCAGAAAATTTTCTTTTTCTCTCTCAAAACGCTTACCCATGGATAGTACGGAGTGCATCTTCTTTTTGAGTAATCTTGCTCCGCTGGGATTCTGTCTTGTAATTATCGCTTGCTCATAGTTGACACGATCATAGATTTTTCGCCATTTTTCCATTTGCTTCTCGTAATCGTCCCGCTGCTTGCTTGCAACCTGTTCTTGATGTGCAAAGGAGCTGCGACGGTGTGTCAGATAGTCACGATACGAACAGCGTGAGACAGAAATACGGCATTTGGTTTTGCGGATAATCTGCTCCATATGCACAATCACATTCGCTGTATTTTCAATTAGAGTTTCGTCGTGTGAAATATACAGGATGGGTAATCTGCTCTCAGCGATAAAGGTTTCTAACCACTGTAATGTGGGAATATCCAAGTCGTTTGTCGGCTCGTCAAGAAGAAGGATATCGGGCTCTTCCATAAGTAATTTTGCAAGCTGCACCTTTACCTTCTCGCCGCCAGAGAGAGTAGCAAGTTTTTGATCGGATAAAAGAAACTCAACAGATAAACCCAATTTTGAGAGAATATCCGTGTACATATAGTACTCGGAATCTTCAAAATACTCTGCCAGAGAGAGTGTACCGCAGCTTTCCTCCATCATTTGAGGCAGATATGCCATTTTTCCCTTCGAGATAACTGTACCAGAACATCTGCAATAATTCTCGACAAGACTTTGCTGATAAATATACTTTAAGAGGGTGGACTTTCCATTTCCTTCTTCTCCGATCATAACAGCCTTTTCACCTTGATGTAACGTAAACGAAAAATTCTCCGCAATATATCGATCTTCATTTTTAAGACAAATTGTAATATTTTTTAATTCTAACATAAGCATACCTCCCAATAAAAATCGTTCCATTTTCGATAGTGAACCATAGCATATCGAAAATGGAACGATTTATTGCACACAAAGAAGTATCCAATTAGAAAAATAGACACAAAAAAAGCGCAACAAACAATATACTGCCAAAAACAAGCAACCCAAATTCCAACAGCAAAATCCCTGCATGTAACGAGAAACATACAGATATATCGACTCACTATCTAATAAATTTGAATTACTTATTGAACATTGCTGCACCTCTCTTTCAATTATGAAAGCTATTCTAGCATAAGTGCGTCAGCTTGTCAAGCGTAGTATTTTATACAAATATAGAATAATATGAGCAGTTTATTATTATAATTGATTTTTTCTGTCTTCGTTGTGTTCTTATAAGCAGTGAGCCAAGTGATGGCAGCGAGGGGCAAATATCCCGCCTCTTGGGGCATTGCAAGATTTATGTCTCTTTGCCGGCGGCGGGATTTTGACTTTTTAGTTATTTGTGATAAGATATTGTTAGTAAAAATTTGAGATTTCAGGAGGTAATTATGAGTAATGATAATACAAATTGGGGACAGAGCGTGACAGGTGTAGTAATAAAAGATGGGAAAGTGTTACTTGCGCGACATACATATGGAAACGGAAAAAATATGTTAATTATACCGGGAGGCTATGTCAATGTCGGGGAGACACCACAGGACGCATTAAAGCGTGAATTTATGGAAGAAACGCATATTGAAGTTGAGGCGACAGACATTATTGGAGTTAGATTCAATATGCATGATTGGTACATAGCATTTAGGGCAGAATATATATCTGGTGAGGCTTTATCAGATAATAATGAAAATAGTGAGGTGTTGTGGATTGCTACTGAGGAGGCTCTGGAAAGAGATGATGTACCAGATTTGACAAAAAAATTGATAACAAGTGCTATCTCAGAAAAGGGTGGACTATATCATCAAGAATATAAAGCAAACACCAAACACGCGCCGTATTCTTTGTACTGTTTGTAGAAATGTATACCTTCTTGTAAAAGATATACTTTATTTGTGGCAAAAATTTGTTGTGTCATTTTCAGTAATGATACGCCCGGCGAACTGCCTGTGGTCCTCCGTCACCCCGC
>CAJUOO010000116.1 GCA_910588535.1 uncultured Lachnospiraceae bacterium
TCACTAAGCGGAAGCGGGGTGACGGAGGAAAACAGCGGATGGGCTATATGGACCTTTTCCGAAAATGATAAAAGAAAATTCATTCTGCAAGATGTTATAATATCCTGTATATGTTTTTCTTAATGCAACAGCCCCCTTAAACTGTTTTATATTTTCTTCCTGCAGCCCAACTATACACTTGTTATACCTGCGTCACAGCCTGTTTGCTAAGTGCTGTTCCTGTTATAAAAAACAATGCCACTGCCACACCAGCAACTATCGCAAGCTGACCATATACTCCTATACTAACCACAAAATTCCCAATATGTTCTACAACTTGGACGACATACCTCAACAACCCTTCTGACTCCTTTATATAAGAGATATTTGCCAATGTTAAACTGCTTGCTATCCAGATCACCCATATACCCCAGAACGCTTTTTTCTGAAATTTAATTAGAAGCATACCTATAAACATATAAAGCACTGGCAGCAATATACCCAACTCAATAAAAATCCAATTACTCAATAACATCTCAATAATATTACCTTCACAGACAGAACTTTTAAAAAAAATGTTGTAATATGCTGTCTCAGCAAAATTTAAAATCTTTAACACTGCAAGACCAATCCATACATTAATTAGCTTCACAATATAATGACAGATAACTACTTCTTTTCTTGTTCTGCCCATAGCAACAGCCATACTAAATGTCCGCTCAAAGCCAGTAACACCAAAAAAAATAAAAACCATAACCCATACTATCAATGCAACAAAAGAGCCAATCACCAAATAACTCTCTTCGCCTAACATCAAAGTAATTGACATAATTACCATTCCAAAAGCAGTACCTCCAAGCATAATTATCAGTGACCAAATCAGTTCACTTGTATTCATCCTCCAAATATTCCATATTCTATTCATATATTTCCTCATTTCTACATTATGATCTTACCTCATATTTACGAATAGCCAGATAACACAATGCCACCATAATACCATCCAACAACACAACTGCCAAAAGTGCTACAGAATACATATCTTCATTCATCAGCTCCACAATGCTGTTTGTACTAAAAACAAATAACATACTTATTGATACACTTGCCAATATCACCAAAATCATGTACAGAATCATTCCTATTTTCATTCCAAATTTTAGACTACACGCACACAAAAAATTACCCAGTGCTTCACAAATTAAATAAATCAAAAAGCTTTGATATAAAAAATTCTCTGAAAAAGAGTTTTTCGGCATTACAATCATCCCAATAATACTTATAAGTATAATCTGAATCATCATCAGATGAATCGAAAGCTCCATACCTATAAATACTTCTTTCCTTGTTCCACCATAAGACAGTGATTGTGGTATAAAATGCGTGGCATTATTCATAAGCAGAGCTATTAACATTATACTTCCCACCATAGGAACATACATTTGAGGCACGACGACATCCATCCCTCTCCCGCTCACCATCACCTGAAATGTCACAATAGCTGTCACTGTCAAAAACATAATGGCAAAGGTTTTTTCCATATTATACATCCAATAATATACACTTCTTGCCAATCCCTTCATACCTACACTCCCTCTCCCCCACAAAGAGCGACAAACACCTGCTGAAGATTCATCTGTTGAATTGTCACATCTGCATTTCCTGCAAGCTCTCTGCCCGTTTCTAACATAACCATAACTCCCTTGCTTCGTCCAAGCTTTTCCTCATGAAATGTCTTAAGCCCTGCCGTAAGTACATCCACCTCCTCTATCTTGCCGCTCACATGATAGCATCGATCCAAGAGCTCCTGCGTATTCTCCTTAAGAATCACCTTTCCTCTATCCAACATTACTACTTCCTCAAATACATCCGATGCTTCCTCGATAATATGTGTTGATATCACAAAAGTTCTACCACTTGTTGTAAACTCATCCAAAAGCACTCGATAAAAATACTCCCTCATCACCACATCAAGTCCAGCCACAGGTTCATCCAAAAAAGTATAATCTGCCTTACTTGCAAGTGCAATAATAATTGTCACCATGGACATCATGCCCTTTGACAATCTCGCGATCCTTTTCTTCTTATCTAATTCAAATTTCTCAACCAACCGATCTGCCAATGCCTGATCCCAGTTTGGCATATAGATGGACGCTGCTTTAAGATAATCTTTCACCTTATATGCGTTCTGCCCATATCCTGTAATTGGATTCAATTCTCTGGAGAAACATATATGATCCAATGCCTCCCTATTCTCCCAGACTGACATTCCATTACAAGTCACCGTCCCACTGCTTGCGGGATTCTGCGAGGAAAGTATGGAAAGCAAGGTCGTCTTGCCTGCTCCGTTACGTCCAATCAATCCATAGATTTTTCCCTTTTCAAGCTCCAGATCAATGCCATGAAGCACATCTTTTTTTCCATATGTTTTTACAACATTTTTTGCTATTATCTTCTCTTCACTCATTTTTTCCCTCATTTCTTCATGCATCCGCACATGCATCAATCCCTACGCTTCTTTCTTTATCATGGATATTAATTCTTCTTTTGTTATCCCAATACTCTCTGCCTCAGTAAGCAATTTTTTTATATACTTATTGCAAAATTCCTCCCGGCGCCTTTTCTGAATGATACTCTTTGCGCCCGCCGCCACAAACATGCCAATCCCTCTTTTCTTGTACAAAATATTACTATCCACCAGAATATTAATTCCCTTCGCCGCAGTTGCGGGATTAATAGCATATAGCTTCGCCAGCTCATTTGTGCTGGGAACCTTCTCCTCCTCCAGTATAATATCTCTCAGAATATCATTCTCAATCATCTCACTGATCTGCAGGTATATGGATTTCTCCTGCGTCAGTATCTCATTCATTCTCTCACTTCCTTTTTACTATTTGTGTATTTGTTCATTACTTATGTAATTAACTATATCACTAATGTAGTATATTGTCAAGAGATGTCTAAATTATTTGCTCAAGAAATTTTATCTGTCTTTTATTCATTCTAATATTTTTTTGTATAAAACATACTCTGCGGTTAAAAATCTGTTGTTTCATTTTCTGGAGAGATCCGTCCGACGAACTGCCTGTGGTCCTCCGTCACCCCGCTCCCGCTTAGTGAGAAACGCAACGGACGCTAAGCTCGAAACTACCTCGCTAAGCGCCGGCGTTTTTCAATAGGTTCCTTGAGGACCACAGGCAGTTCGTCGGACTGTTTTTATCAGTTAGGCAAAACACGCTGTAATAATAATTTAATATAGAATTGATAAATCGTTTTTGCTATCTCCTTTAAGACAATTTAATAATCTATGAATACCGCCAAAATAAAAACAAACATAGAACCATAAATATACAATAAAATCACAACATATCTGAAATACTCAACAAAGTAGTATAGCCAGTCCGCTATTTTTCTCAAGGAACCTATTGAAAAACGTTGGTACTTAGCGAGGTTTTTCACGAGCTTAGTATCCATTACGTTTTTCACTAAGCGGGAGCGGGGTGACGGAGGAAAATAGCAGACTGGCTATACGAACCTTCCCCGAAAATGATAGAAGAACATTCATCCTACAAGAAGTTCTATCTTTAAAACAAACTGTACTTTACTCGAAACATGTTTTATATATTTTATTGTAATATAGAGGACGATAATCGGGTAGGAGGTAGATAATTATTTTATCTACCGACCTCCCACACCACCGT
>CAJUOO010000117.1 GCA_910588535.1 uncultured Lachnospiraceae bacterium
AACAGAAAATTTGACAAAAAAATACAGACTTTATGCGGCCTGTAGATACTTTTTGTGTTATGGAGCTGTCAAAGACCCGTTTAGCTGAACTTAATCAGCAGACACTATGTATTAGTGTTTACATTCCTGCCATAGACACGTGTGATAAGCTTTCTTATATGGTGCCAGCTTGTCGGGAATCCGTGTGTTATAATGACCAGGTGGTGCGAACTGTGAAATCAGGATGACGGATTTCCCCTAGAGAACGGAAGAAAAAACTGCAAGCTTTGGTAAGCTATAAGTTTGCTTATAAGAAGCACAAAGAAGGACTGGCGATATCCGATATTGTGCTATTGCTTCATTCGTGTCTCCCACAACCATTTGGAAACACCTTGCCATCCGGGAATGCGGATTCCCAGAATACAGGGCAATTTCATGAAAGACATTACGGAGTTGCTTGTCGTGGGTATTGTACAGCGCTGCCATCTCTTCTGGGACTGGCCCATCCAGTGGGACTGCTACCCTTATAGGGAATTCTTTGATGAAAAATGTGTTATAACTACCGAAAGCCCTTGTGTTCCCAAGACTGAATTTCATCTAGATTCACCACCTCTTCATGGAGGAAGCTTTCGTCCTAGCCCAAGTGAGCACCTGCGTCCGTCTGCGTTTCATGAAGAAGCATGACCTGAAATCGACACACAACTCGAACCTGCGAGACAGCGAGGCTTTTGGGAAGATGTGGCAGACCGATTATCCCGATAGCTTGTAAGGCGGTCAGGCTCCTGGCAGCCAAAAACATTGGATTGACTTTAAAACTCAGAAGCGGATATATTCAGTTCTTTTACGGGCATGTGATTTTTTGATATGAAATATTCCATATTGAGTTTTGCACGGCTTAGCTGAACTTAATCAGCAATATCAGAATAACACTGACAGGATTGGGGTCGAAAGATTCTTCAGCCGTAACAAATGCTGTTTTGGTCTGAGATGTATCATAACCTGCTGAACTGACATTCATCAAGTTATCTGTACTTGTGTCAAATCTCTTTAGGATTCAAAGGTGAATGCTTTTGGAATTTATTTGAATATACTACAAAATATAGTACATATCGGCCTGCATCAAATGGTGCTGGCTTAACCAATAAATACTAAGTAGCGTAAAATGTTCACAATTCCCAATGTCATTATACAGGAACTGCTTGATTTTTGGTGTCCACTATTTTATTGAGTTGCTACTTTCTAAGTACCTGTATATAGGGCATTTATACAACAAAACATAGGGCAATGACATTCTGCTCTGTCAGCCCCATATGCAGGTCGGCATTATAAATAATTAGATTTATTCAGTTACAATATTAGCACCTATATTGTTCAACTTCTGCTCTAAATCAGAATATCCTCTGTATAAATGATGCAACCCATAAAGTTCCGTAGTGCCTTCTGCAACAAGGCCAGCACACATGAGAGCTGTAACGGCTCGAATGTCATTGCCGGTTACAGTATTTTCCTTTAATTGGCTTTTTCCATGCAATCTTAACGTATTATAATGTCTCTCTATTTCTGCTCCCATGAGCTGTAATTCGCTTATATACTGGAACCTTTCTGGAAAGACATAATCTATAATTGACGAAGTTCCATTTGCTTGGGTTGCCATAACCGTTATGATAGGTTGTAAATCAGTTGCAATTCCTGGAAAAGGCATCATGCTGGCATTAAATGCTTTCAGTTTTCTTGTGTTTTGGATATGGATATTGTCCCCAGCTATAGCTATTTCTATACCGATTTCTGAAAGAAGGTATAGTAGCGCATAATTATGATAGGGGATACTTTTTCTGATTATAACATTGCCGTATGTGATAGCAGAAGCTATGGCTAGCACACCTGTTTCTATTCTATCGGGTATTATTTCATGCACAACATTACCATGTATATGACTGTTTCCATATAAAACAATGCGTTCTGTTCCAGCGCCGGTTATTTGAATTCCCATTTTTGTTAGAAAATTGCTTAAATCTATAATCTCGGGTTCCCGAGCGGCATTGATGATAACAGTTTTACCCCTAGCTTTGGAGGCGGCTAACATAATATTGCATGTTGCACCTACACTAGGATATTTTAAATAAATATTCTGCCCCTCCAATCTGTTAGTTACGTTTGCTCGAATAGCATTATCAGCAATATCAAAATGAACCCCCATTTTTTGGAGTGCTGAGATATGGATGTCAATTGGGCGGTTCCCGATTTTGTCTCCTCCAGGTAGACCACAGTTAATTTCTCCTGTGCTAGCTATGAGGACACCCCAAAAATACAAGGATGCTCTTAATTTTGTTGTCATTGTAGATGGTATAGTGCAGTTAGTAAAAAAGCCATTAATAATTATAGTGTTATTGTCAAATATGACTTTTTTCCCTAACATTCTAACTATTTGACACATTATATTTATATCAGAAATATCGGGAATGTTTTTTAATACGACTATGTTGTTGTCAGTTGCAAGGCAGGCGGCAGCGATACAGGCTAAGGCGGAATTTTTGGAACCATCCGGTACGATTACACCATGTAATTTGTGGCCTCCAGTTATTAGTAGCTTTTTCATATTTTTTCCTTCATTATCCTTTTATGCACACTTCTATTTATTTTTTGCCTTAGCAAAAAATAAATAGAAGTAAAATATGCTTTTACTGGATATTTTCTCATTGTTCCTGCTTTTTAAATGTTGAAATTCGTTAACGACTGTGTGGACTGGTGGATAGGATCTAAACATTTTGTCGAGTATCAGCTTTGATTAAAAAGAGTCAGAAGAACAAGAATATTTCCTGACTTCTTAGTGCTCAAGCTTTTATCTTTCAAGAATTATGCTGCGGATTATCTGCTATAATAACAGTGATTCCTTGGTCTCTAAATTGAGAGATATCGTCTTCAAAGACATCCCAATCAGTAATCAAGGTATTTAATCTCGTACAGGAGCAGACGCTTACAATGGAGCGAGAACCTATTTTTTCTTTCGGATACAAACCTATAGTCATTTTTGAGTTATTAATCAATGCATTCCAAAAGCTAATTGCTTGGGTTCTTTGCATTGATAGGCCAAAGGTCGGAGAAATGCAGGCGGATGTAATAAAACATTTATCAAAATAGAACTTTTGAATTGTTTCTATGGCAATGGCATCATAGCAGTTGCCCTTAGTGTCCATCTCACCACCTAACATTATAACAGAAATATTTTCCTTTTTGCGAAGCTCCTCTGCAAGTATGATAGAATTTGTTGCAACTCGAATTGTTAAATTATCGGGTATATTTTGAGCCATAAACAAGCCAACAGTAGCCGAAGGGATATATATGACATCATTATCCTTAATCATAGATACAGCTTTTTTGGATATTGCGAGATAGTTGTCCCTGACATGAGTGAAATCCCGTATTGTCATATTGGAAGGACGAGTTTCAGCTGCTTGTTTGATTGCCAATGCTCCGCCATGTGTCCTCCTTAAAGCCCCTTTTTCTTGCAAGATTCTTAAATCACGCTTAGCAGAGTGATAACTGACGCCAAAATTTGTTTGAATGTCTTGGGTAGTGATGCTACCTTTTTCAGCTAGCCAATTTAAAATTGCCTGATGTCTTTCTTCGATAAACATAGTTTTAGTTTTCCTCCCTATAATGTCAAGTGATTTTCCTTAAAAAATCAAGGAATTTTAAGTTC
>CAJUOO010000118.1 GCA_910588535.1 uncultured Lachnospiraceae bacterium
TAGCACTTCATTTTTCGTTTGTCAACAGGTTTTTACATTTTTTTTCAAATTTTTTCTAATGTTCTATTTTATGCAAAAATTACATGTTTGCATCGCCACTTTCTCACCAATTTTTTCCATCTGCATGATTTTCCCCGTTTCCACACAAAATACTCTTGAAAGGATGTGATTCATATGATTTCTGATAAAGACAAAGATCAAAAAACTGACTATCAAGACGATTACGACGATTCCCTCTTCAATGATCTGAATGTGATTTCTGCCACAGAATGTACAGGTCTTATGCCCACCCCTCCTCAATCTGCACCAGAATGGGAGGCTTATCAGGCTTTATACGCTACTGAGCTGACAAGCGCCGCAGACAAAGCAAAACCCAAAGATAAAAATCCATGACAAAAACTCCAAAATAATAATTGAAAATATCCTTCCATCCGCTATAATAGAAAACAGGTGGTATATTCTGCCACCTGTTTTCTATAACAAATCCAAGTCACTATAACATTACCTACACAATTATAATAGAAAGGATGATTTTAAATTATGGTAATACATACGGCAGACAGCAAAGAATTTAAAAAATATGGAAGAATTATCTCCTCCTTAGACACCGAAAAACTTATCGAAGAAATGGCACATACCCCTCTACCGGATGACGTGATCTACATCCCTTCGGTGACAGAGCTGGAGGCACTTCCCATTTTCCAGACTCTACAAACTGTCCTGTACGGAGAACTTCCGATTCAGATTGGTTATTGCAACGGGCACAACAATAAGCTCAATGCACTGGAATATCATCGTTCCAGTGAGATCAACATAGCAGCCACTGATCTGATCCTTCTTCTTGGCATACAGCAGGATATCACAGAAGAATACAGCTATGACACCTCAAAAGTTGAAGCATTTCTTATTCCAGCTAACACAGCTGTCGAGGTTTATGCCACAACACTTCACTATGCACCATGCGGTGTAGACGGAAAAGGATTCCGCTGTGTTGTTGTCCTTCCAAAGGATACCAATCTTCCGCTTGATCAATCTCATCAGACTTCCAGAGAGGACAAGCTACTGACAGCAAAGAACAAATGGCTGATCGCACACAAGGACTCTGGTATCGAAGGAAATGTTCATTTTGGCTTAGAAGGGGAAAATATCTCCCTATAGCCCTAAAATGAGGAGGGCCGGTAATCATACGATTACCGGCATTTATTATGAAAAACTTTTTGTTAGTAAAAAGGCTTTGTAACATCTTTCCTTCTTATAGTTTATAGTATATCCACTCTTCATGAATAATCCATGATTCCCATGTTAATGGTTTTTGAATAGTTTGTGAACAAATCATTAACAAGCTTCCTCACGCACCATCTGACAAGAAATCCATATTATATTGTATCAGTTAATAAGGAGGTAGCCAATGAGATATATACTAGAGCTTGACAACGTAAGCTATTCTTATCATTCTCTTGACGGAGAAACCAGTGCTTTACAAAATATTTCCTTCACCGTGGCGCCGGGTGAATTTATCGCTATTGTCGGACCCAGCGGCTGCGGAAAATCCACACTCCTGTCACTGATATCTGGACTAATTAAGCCGGAAACCGGCTCTATTCTTATAAATGGAACCGAAAACAATGCCGGAAATACCAATATCGGTTATATGCTGCAAAAGGATCATCTTTTTGAGTGGAGGACTGTCTACAGCAATGTGACGCTCGGTCTTGAAATTCAGCGAAAACTCACACCAGAGCGTCTTACCAAGGTGGATCATATGCTAGAAACTTATGGTCTGTCAGGTTTTACCAAGCAGCGTCCATCGGAGCTGTCCGGCGGCATGCGCCAGCGAGCCGCTCTTATTCGCACACTTGCTATGGAACCAGATCTGCTATTGCTCGATGAACCATTCTCTGCGCTGGATTACCAGACCAGACTGGAGGTTTGCGATGATATAGCAACTATTATCAAGCAAGAAAAGAAAACTGCTATCTTAGTGACACACGATCTGTCGGAGGCAATATCCGTGGGAAATCGCGTTATTATCCTGTCTAAAAGACCCGGAACCATACAGAAAATTGTACCCATCTCCTTCTCTATTCCAGACTGCACTCCCATGCAGTCAAGAAATGCAAAAGAATTTCAAGAGTATTTTAACACTATCTGGAAGGAGCTGAATCATCATGGATAAATCTGCACCTTCCACACGTACTGTTTCCTCGACACAGACGGCATCTTTGGCAAAACCATTGCCTTCCGTCCAATCTGTCTCGAACATACAAAGAGATTTTATCTCAAATCACCAGAAAAGAAAAAGAATGGTTATCTATATTAGAGTCTTGATCCTAATTGTATTTTTTGCTTTATGGGAGTTTTCTGCAAGAGCGGGTATTCTGGATGCTTTTATTTTCAGCAGCCCTACACGAATCCTTAGCTGTATGTTACAGATGACCTCAGACGGATCTCTGTTCTATCACACCGGAATCACCATCGCGGAGACGATAATCAGCTTTCTTTTGGTGACAGGAATTGGCCTATTGGTAGCCATTCTTCTGTGGACGAAACAAAGCCTCTCCGAGATACTAGAGCCCTATCTGGTAGTGCTCAACAGCCTGCCCAAAACAGCTCTAGCTCCCGTTTTGATTGTATGGCTTGGAAATAATATAAAAACCATTATCGTAGCGGCTGTCTCTGTAGCAGTTTTCGGTACGATTCTTACTATTTATACTGGATTTCAAAGTGTAGATCCCGAAAAGATAAAACTGATCTACACCTTTCAGGGCACACGGAAGGATGTTCTTCTCAAAGTGATTCTTCCAAGCACTGTGCCCCTTATTATCAGTACAATGAAGGTGAATATCGGTCTTTCCCTCGTCGGTGTTATTATTGGGGAATTTCTCGCGGCAAATGCCGGACTTGGCTATCTGATTATATATGGAAGCCAAGTTTTCAAGCTTGACTGGGTACTGATGAGTATCCTTATTTTATGCGTACTCGCCGGAATCCTATATCTTATCACAGGCAGACTGGAAAAGCGGTACGGCAAATTAAAATAATTTTTCCATTTTGGCAGAGACTCACTAGAAAGTATATTTCATTTCTATCAGAACCGACGTGGCAAATGTCATGTCGGTTTCTCTGCGCTGTTGATCTGGTACAAATAATTTTTAACTGATCACACACAAACGCTCCTGCAAAGACTTTTACATGTCTAGCCAAATCTCTTATACTCGTATTCAAAAACTATAACAATTTGTAGGATAAGCTTTCTTTTTTTATTTTTGAAAGAGGTCCGTATAGCCAATCTGCTGTTTCCTCCGTCACCCCGCTTCCGCTTAGTGAAAAACGTAACGGATACTAAGCTCGTGAAACACCTCGCTAAGTACC
>CAJUOO010000119.1 GCA_910588535.1 uncultured Lachnospiraceae bacterium
TAATTCCATGGTTTCAAAGTGATGAGATTGTGGCTATTCAAGGCAATACCAATATCTTTGTTTATGGAGAGGATGATGATTGTGCTGGCAAAGAACCTTTAAAAATGCGGAAAAGGACGCGCCGCACAATTATAAAGCAGCTTGAGAATGCAGGAATCAGTGCATCAAAGGCATATGAATTGGTGGAGGATACCCATGGACTTTACATCCCCTTGAAAAAGAAATTGTTAAAGGGTTCTTATGAGAAAAGGCCTGCCTGGGCGAACAATGATTTGGAGTTAACGCTTCCGCTTTTGATGTGCGGCAGATGGACAGAGGCTGAAGGGGATAAGACGGTTCTGGAAGAACTGACAGGAAAAAAGTATGAAGAGATTCTGGAAAAAATACGGCCTTATGTTTTAGGAGAGGATCCTCTCCTTGTGACATATAAAAGACATGGAAAAGTTTTCTGGCAGCTTGCAAGTTTAGAGAATGGATGGGATTATTTAGGTTCAAAGATAGATGTTAACGGAAAACTATGGAAACGATTTATTGAATTATTATTTGAGATTTTGATTGAAACCGATCCGGTTTTTGAATTTCCGGAGGAGGAACAGCATGTAAGAAGGATTATGCCGGAAGGACAAGCTTTTTGGTCGGAGGAAATACGGCATGGAATGCTGAGAAGTTTGATCATGAAAGCCTTTTATCAACGGGATAAAGAAAGTCAGTACTCCGCTGACCAGGTAACCAGGAAAATTTTTGAACACATAAAGAATGCCAAACAGTGGCAGTCCATAGCACCTTATTTTCAGAAACTGTGCGAAGTCTCCCCAGATGTTGTTATGAGACGTCTTGAGGAAGAGTGGGGCAGACCATCCGGTTTATTGGCGATTTTTAAAAGAAGTGAAGGAAATTATTCCACATATGAACGATATGATTATACTCATATTTTATGGGGGCTAGAACAGTTTTTGCTGCAGAGACAATATGCAGCAAGGGCAGTAAGATGGCTTTTTCGATTAAGTGAGGAAAATATAAGCTACGCTATGTCCAACAGTCCCGATGATGTACTGGCAAATGTGTTCTGTCCATGGATTAATTTGACTGCCTTAACACATAAAGAGAAAATAGAACTTGCCAATGAAATGGCAGGAACGTACAAAAAGGGCTGGGATCTGCTTTATGTAGAACTTCCTGAGCAGAAAACTATGGTGATGGGAGAGATGGTGCATCCTAAATACAGAGATATTGATGAGCCTGAAGAATTGACCAACGGGGATATTTATGATACTTATGAGGCATATATCCGTATATGTCTGGCCAATATGGAATGTTCCTGTACACGTTGGAAAAAGATGGTAGAGGAAGCCGGAAACTTTGGAGAAAGTGTACTGGAAAGAATATTTGTGCAATTATCCCGTGAAGCGGAACAGATGAAGGATGATGAGATAGCTGCAATAAGAGAGACGCTTAGAGGAATAATATACCGTCACCGTTACTATAAAAACTCAGGCTGGGCGATGAGGGAAAAACAGATCATATACTTTGAGGAAGCATTACATAAGCTTCATACCAAAGATCCGGTATATGAGTATGGATATTTGTTTCTGCCTGAATATAGTTTCCCTTTATTATATCCAGCTCCTTTTAGTAATGATGATGCAGAACTAGAGAAAGCTGATAACATGAACAGACAAGCAGCAGAAAAAGAGATAGAGGAGGGTATTAAGGAGTTTAAGCAGGAAGAATTAGATATAGTGAAATTGATTGAATTGTGTATGGAGAACCCATCTACAACTGTAGGAACAAAGCTTTTTGCATACTATTCGGAAAGTCAATATGAGGCGGATTTATTCAAAAAAATGCTGATGATTCAGCCGAAGGGTAAAATTGCAGTAGACTATGCAGCCTGTGCCTACAAACGAGAGCCTGCTTTGCTGAAAGATATTGTTAATACTGCAAAGGAAATGGATATTGATTTGGAAGTGCTGATAAAGCTATACGGATTGGAGATACTTGATTTAAAGAATACACCGTTGATTGACAGGGAAGATGAAACCACAAAAAAGGCATATTGGAGACAGATTCATTACTGTATAGATGATGACAGAACAATTGAGTGGATGATAAAGGAATGCAGGCAATATGGGACGCAGGCATCCTTAATGAATCTGTTGGAGCGCACCATGTCCAGGTTTTCTATGAACATGTTGCTTGAAAATCTGGAATATATGCAGAAGCTGGACCCCGGCCAATTTGATACCATGTCAGCCTATTATTTGGAAAAGATATTGGAAAAGCTGCAAAAAGCGTATATCCAGACCGAGAACTGTGATAGAATTTCACAAATTGAATTAACGTACAGGGGCATTTTGAGTTGGGATAAAATGAAGTGTACCAGAAGGGCGTTGGAAAGAAGTCCTGCCTTATATGCAGAGATGGCCGGTATTATCTATCTGAAAGACGGAGAAGAAAAAAAAGAAGGGACACAGGAACAGAGGAGATTGGTGAGTAATGTCTATGATTTGTTTCAAAACGCCAGATTCTGTCCGGCCGAAAGAGATGGCCATGTAGAAGAAAGGGAACTGAGACAGTGGGTGGAGGAGTTTGTTTCTCTTTTAAATCAACAGAACCAGAAGAGGCTTTTGGGACGTCTTTTGGGAAGAATATTTGCAAATTCTCCTGGAGGAGAGGATGGGTTTGCCCCCTGTGAATCTGTAAGGCGTTTGATTGAAGAATATGGGGATGATAATTTGAGGGATGCCTACGTTATGAACATTTATAATAAGAGAGGTATCTATTCCCCGACTGCCGGGAAAGCAGAACATGAGTTGGCCATGGGGTATAAAAGAAA
>CAJUOO010000120.1 GCA_910588535.1 uncultured Lachnospiraceae bacterium
ATATCGTGACAGTGTCAAGAAATGAAAATTCAACATAAAACATTAAAAACCCCTGTAAATGGCATTTCCACACCACTTACAAGGGTTCTCATTCTTAAAAGTTCACTTATGCATTCATCTGCTTTGCAACCTCTTCTGCAAAGTTCTCTTCTTTCTTCTCAAGTCCTTCGCCAGTCTCAAAGCGAACAAATTTTTTAATAACAAGGCTCTTATCCACGGAAGCCAAATACTGCGCTACAGTCTGCTTTCCATCCTCTGCCTTTACATAAACCTGATCTAACAAGCAGATCTCTTTTAATTCCTTGCCCACACGTCCCTCTATCATGCCATCAATAACTTTCTCTGGCTTCTGGGACTCCTTCGGATCATTCATAATCTGAGCACGAAGGATCTCCTTCTCATGCTCAATATACTCCTGACTTACCTCTGCTCTGGACACATACTTTGCATGCAAAGCTGCAATCTGCATTGCAATATTATTTAATGCTTCCTTCACTTCGTCTGATCTATTCTCCACTTCCGCATCGACAAGCACGCCGATCCTTCCGCCTCCATGAATATAAGAAACAATACAACCATCTTTCTCAACGATCTTCTCAAATCTTCTAATAGAAAGATTCTCTCCAATTACTGCAATTTTATCTGTAAGGGCCTCTTTCACTGTCTTGGAAGTATCATCCATCCACTGCTCTGCCAAAAGCTCCTCTACATCTGCTGCGTCACTTGCGAGCACCTGAGTAGCCACTTTAGCCACAAAAGTCTGAAAATCTTCATTCTTTGCAACAAAGTCTGTCTCTGAATTTACTTCCACAATCGCAGCCTGATTGTCCTTCACCAATGTTGTCACAATACCTTCTGCTGCAATTCTTCCAGCTTTCTTCTCAGCCTTCGCTTGTCCATTCTTTCTTAAATACTCAATAGCGGCATCCATATCACCATTCGTCTCATTAAGAGCTTTTTTACAATCCATCATGCCGGCACCGGTCATCTCACGTAACTCTTTTACCATTGCTGCTGTGATAGCCATTCTATTTCATCCTCCAATCCATATTATCTTATCTATATCAATTATGCCTCTGCTGCCTCTTCTTCTGCAATCGCCTCCGCAAAATCCTCTGCATCGTTTGTAATAACACCCTGATTTGCCTCGATCACAGCATCTGCCATCTTAGAAACAATCAGCTTAACTGCTCGGATCGCATCGTCATTGCCCGGAATAACATAATCTAACTCTTCAGGATCACAATTTGTATCTGCAATACCAATAAGAGGAATACCAAGGCTGTGTGCTTCCTGAATACAGATTCTCTCCTTCTTTGGATCAACCACAAAGATTGCATCTGGAAGCTTCTTCATCTCCTTAATTCCGCCAAGATTCTTCTCCAGCTTCTCCCATTCCTTCTTAAGCTTAATAACTTCCTTCTTTGGCAGAACATCAAAGGTTCCGTCCTCTGACATGGTCTCAATCTCCTTAAGCCTTGCAATTCTGGACTGAATTGTCTTAAAGTTTGTCAGCATGCCGCCCAACCATCTCTCATTTACAAAGAACATATTGCAGCGCTCTGCCTCTGCCTTAATGGCATCCTGTGCCTGCTTCTTTGTTCCAACAAACAAAATTGTGCCTCCATCTGCTGCGATATCAGAGACAGCTTTGTACGCCTCGTCTACCTTACCAACAGACTTCTGCAGATCGATAATATAGATCCCATTTCTCTCCGTATAAATATAAGGAGCCATCTTAGGATTCCATCTTCTGGTCTGATGTCCAAAATGTACGCCTGCCTCAAGTAACTGTTTCATAGAAATTACGCTCATTTTTTTACCTCCATCTGGTTTCATGCTTCCATATGCATCCGCTTCTAAGGACCCAAGCGCTAGGCACCCTCTTAGATATTAGCATATGTGCTTATTCATTAACACGGCTCTAACCGCAAAGTACCGTGTAATATTATACCATGTGAATAACTGTAAGTAAAGCACTTTTTAAATCATATATCATATTATAAACGTATACGTTATCTGACAGAGAACGATTTACATTTTCGAGAAAGGTCCGCATAGTCAGTTCTGCTATTTCCTCCGTCACCCCGCTCCCGCTTAGTGAAAAACGTAGCGGTCGCTAAACTCGTGCAAAACCTCATTAAGCGCCGACGTTTTTCAATAGGTTCCTTGAGGATAATAGCAGAACTGACTATGCTGCTTTGATTGGTATTTCAGACACACATTTTTGGCTCTTTATCAAGTTAGTTGAATTAACACAATACTTTTAAACGAAGAAGATCAAATTTACATCTGCCATACATCTGCCTTTTTATTACTTTTATCTTATTATTATGCCCTTCGGCAGGGCCATTACTGTAATCGTATTTTATTGCGTTTTTAACAGCTTCCAGATCCGACCGAATCAGTTTCAGGAAGCTGTTAATCTCTGTGATTTGGAGGATTTCTGCTCTTTTTATCCAGCTGTCCAGTTCAGTTTCATCTTTCCCTGACAGGAGAATTTTAAAATCAGACACAAGTTTTAGTACCTGTTCCAATTC
>CAJUOO010000121.1 GCA_910588535.1 uncultured Lachnospiraceae bacterium
TTCACTAAGCGGGAGCGGGGTGACGGAGGACCACAGGCAGTTCGCCGGGCGGATCATTCCAGAAAATGACACAACAGATTTTTAACAGCAGCTAAAATATAAAATTTGCAAGATATTATCAGATAGTACTGTATGTATACGATTTCTTGTATCATTAAAACTTATTGCGACAGCCCCATATTTACTTTACCGTTGTCTTTATAGATTCAACCTATCTAATCGTTCTTCCATATATTCCTTTAAGTATCTGGATAGTTCCGCATGTTCTTCCATCTCAAGACATATATCCTTCGCCGCTAATTGTGACACTGCCTCCGCCGCGTCAGTGAGGATAGCCGCATCCGAGAATATATCTCCAATCTGAAATTCCATGCTTCCACTCTGCCTAATTCCCAGCAGATCTCCGGGACCACGAAGCCTCAAATCCTCCTTGGCAATATAAAACCCATCATTGGAACCATTCAATATCTTAAGCCGCTCCATCGTCTCTTTCTTGTCCGTGGCGCTGACAAAAATACAATAAGACTGCTCCTTTCCTCTTCCCACACGCCCGCGAAGCTGGTGAAGCTGCGCCAGACCAAAACGCTCTGCATTTTCCACCATCATCACTGTCGCGTTCGGCACATTGACACCCACCTCCACCACGGTGGTAGAAACTAACACTTGTATCTCATTTTTCTCAAATGCTTCCATAATACTGTTTTTCTGCTGAGGGCGCATTTTCCCGTGAAGCACTCCTATGGTAATTCCATCTCTGAGCTCCGTGCGCAGCTTATTTGCATAATCCTCCACATTTTCCGCCTCCATCGACTCACTCTCCTCCACCATCGGACAGATCACATAGATCTGATGGCCACAGGCAGCCTCCTTCTTGATAAACCGATACGCCTGTGGACGATAAGAAGTATTGACTACGCAATTTTTGATGGGAACACGATTTGCAGGAAGCTCATCCACCACAGATATATCCAGATCTCCATACAGAATAATTGCCAATGTTCTGGGAATCGGCGTTGCGCTCATAACTAAGATATGTACTGCCTCCCCCTTATCTGCCAAAAGCTCCCTCTGGCTGACGCCAAAACGATGTTGTTCATCTGTGATAACCAGAGCCAGCCTGTCATAGACCACCTTTTCTTGAATCAATGCATGTGTTCCTATAATAATATCGCTTTTATGGGTGGCGATGTCCTCGTAGGCAAGCCTTTTTTCCTTCGCTGTCATAGAACCTGTCAAGAGAATCACTCTCTTCTCCACGCCATGCGCAAGAAACAATGCCGTAATCGATTCATAATGCTGCTTTGCAAGCACCTCCGTCGGGACCATCAGTGCTCCCTGACAACCATGATTCGCCACCTCCAAAAGCGCGAGAACCGCAAGGATCGTCTTTCCAGAGCCCACATCACCCTGAATCAAGCGATTCATCGCCTTCTCTCCTCTCAGATCATGCTGAATCTCCCTCCACACACGCTCCTGCGCTCTGGTTAGCTGAAAAGGTAGACTGTTTAAAAACTGTTCTGTCTCTTTACTTCCCTCCATTGGATAAGCATTTTTAGTAATATCATTTGCCTCCTTCAAGCGCCGAATTGCCAACAGAAAAAGAAAGAATTCCTCAAACACCAATCTTTTTCTCGCTATGACATAACTGTCCATATCCTTTGGAAAATGGATATTGCGAATCGCAAAATTATACTCGGCAAGCTCATATTTCTCACGGATCTTCGCGGGCAGATATTCCCTTCTTTGGTACTCCTCCGTTTTCTCTAAGGCTTGTCCAACTGCCTTTCTTATGGCATGAATACTAAGTCCTTTTGTCAAGGTATAGACTGGCTGCATCACATGGATCAGAGAATCATAGTCTGCCAACATAAAGATTTGAGGTTGTTCCAAGGTAAGCTGCTTTCCCTTATAGACCAATCTTCCCCTCAGCACACAGCGGGTTCCTCCCCGTAGGGACTTCTGTAGAAATATCATATTATACCATGTCACTGGAATACTCCCCGTAGCATCACGGATCGATGTGGTGACAACCTGAAGGTTCTTTATTTTCTTTGCCGTGGGTGCTCTCTCTATCACACCTTCCACCGCCACAACCCTTGTTGTGACAAGACTCCCTATCGCCTCTGGCGCCTCGTAAATATCATAATTTCGCGGGTAATAATGAAGCAGATCCTCCACCGTCTTTACCCCCAGCTTTCCAAAAAGCACCTCCGCCTTCTCTCCAACCCCCTTTAAAGAACGAATTAAGCTCATCAAAGAATCCCCCTATCTTTATTCTTCTCCATCTGCCCCACCAGACAGAGACTTCTCACATACTATTTACTTCCACCTCTCCTGCTCACCGTGCAGGACATATGCAGCTTCTGCTGCTAATCTCCTTGCGCGCCCCTGCGCATCGGGTAGGAGGTAGATAATTATTTTATCTACCGACCTCCCACACCACCGTACG
>CAJUOO010000122.1 GCA_910588535.1 uncultured Lachnospiraceae bacterium
TGATCCTCTCAGAATCTGCGACTGTTATATTGGATGGACCCTGCCCGCGCATTTCAAAACGGAGCTGTTGATTTTCTTCATTTGTTATCCATTCCGCAAGCCTAGCTGCCCACTCAGGGTGCTTCGAATAAGCGTTTACCCCTATTAATTTACACCCAGAAAAAGAAGCCATCTGCACTTGACCGCCATTGCAGCTATAGGTTGGCAGTTTGGCGGCTCCGGCATCCTCTCCCCACACCTCCTCTATCGCCACAGAATTCCACACGCCACTCACGCCTGCGATCACAGAGCCGTTTCTTACTCCGTCAAGAAATTCTTCATCTGTATAGCTGGCAAAGCCCGGATTTTCTGCAATCTGAAGCATAGCCTTGGCAACATCAATTCCCTGAATGTTCCCATCTGTCTGATTCCATGTACAATAATTTGTGATCCCATCATCATTAAGGCCAATCTGAAGACCTGTATTTCCAAAAAAGGCATATACATACCATGCCGAGGACCAATCCATAGTAAATAATTTCTCATGAAAAGCTGCTGCTTTTAATATACCATCCAACGTCTTAACCTGTTCTTCTGAAATATATTTTTTATTATAATATAAAAAATATCCATTATCTGCCGTCAATGGATATGCATATAGCTGGTTGTTTACTGTGGCTGCCTCAACTGTACTCGATAGATTCCTGCTCCTTATCTCATCCTCCTTCTCGATGGGGTCCAACGCTCCAGCAGCGGCCAAAGCCTTTAACTGATCATCCGCAAAGGTAAATACATCCGCGCCATCCTCCAGCCCTCCAAACAATGCATCCTTACAATGAGATTCTCCCTGCGCCTCAAACACAATCTGAAAATCTGCCTGTCCCTCATACGTTTTCTGAAAGCTTTGAATCATCTGATTCATCAGTTCCGCATCCTCCTCAGATCCCCAGACAACTAACTCAACCTTTTGAGGCTCTGTACTCTCCACCTCTGTCTTCTCTGCCGGGCCACACCCCCAAAGTGTTGCGGTACACAGCATACTTAAAAATAACCCGCATACTCTTTTCCTCATACAACTTCCATCCTTTATATACCCATACTTTTTGTCGCTATTATACCATTGATACTGGCTATTTGCAATATAAGACATGGGCTGCAAATGCTATAAAATATAAATGAGGACGTAGACATCGATTTGGGATTTGATAAGGATTTACCTCCAAATCTAATTACAACCAGTATATAAATTCAAAAAGGGATACTTATATTGGCAAACTATCCCTCACACAAAGTGCCCCATACCCCGCGTATGTCAAGTTAATGTCACAAACTTTTTTCACTTTTCCCACGCGAAAATCGCTGAAACCCGCATAACTTCGTGGGGCGTATGGTTCGCTAATGCTAAGTTAGGGCAAAATTGACGGTGAATTAGTGTCAAGTTGGAATACCAAATAAAACTCTATTTTGCTATGCTAATATCCACAATCCAAATATCCATTTAAATATTCTTTATTTATCCTCGCTCATAAATTCACTATATGTACATATATTTTCGACTCCAAATAACTTTTTCAAATATACCATAAAATCGCCCTCTACAGGGACAGTTATAAACAGAACAAGTCTCTTTCTAGGTCTAGAACAACATACATAAAATAAATTCCTGTTTCTCACATATGCATCGTATTCATTTCCTTTTAATTTACTTGAATCACACCCCATATATTTATCAAATTGATAGTTATTCCAACCACGTCCAACCACAAAAAGTACATTTTGATATTCTTCTCCCTTTACTCCATGATCTGTC